>NZ_JAHIBY010000004.1:0-276952 GCF_024151445.1 Acinetobacter sp. UC24323
TGCAGAAATCACAACACCTGGTGTCGTATCATCTGTGCTGCTTCCTGACCCCTTGATTCCTTGATCAGGTCCAACATTGTCCAGATAACCACTCGGTACAGAAGGAGTAGCCGGTGCTAATGTATCTACAGTAACTGTTATTGCTGGGCTCTGTGCACTTTCATTACCTGCTGCATCAGTCAGCGTATAAGTCAGTTGATGTGAACCATCTGCCAGCGGAGTGGTAGGCGTTAGTGTACCGGTTACAGGATCATAGCTTGCAGCTACCTTCTCACCATCAACATACAAGGTCGGAGTCTCACCTGCACCCGGTGCAGAAATCACAACACCTGGTGTCGTATCATCTGTGCTGCTTCCTGACCCCTTGATTCCTTGATCAGGTCCAACATTGTCCAGATAACCACTCGGTACAGAAGGAGTAGCTGGTGGTGTAGTATCTGTTGGTGTTGAAGAATCATCATTACTATCATGATTTGATGCTGCGGCGATAATACCGCCCGCAACTAGTGGAATAGCAGCCCATAACCATGGGTTCACGCCTGCATCATGATAAAGTAAAGGTTCAATTGAAGAAATAGGCTGGTAAATAACATCAGATACCAACTCTTGTGGAGCTTCTGCTGGTAGAGCTGCTGGTAAATCCTCACCTAAAAGTGCTTGTGGTTCCACATCACTGTCAGCATCTGCATCTGCGTCACTATCAGCATCTGCATCATTTTCAGCATCTTTGAATTTTGCCCAAATCAACTGTCCATTTTCATCTTGGAAAACCAGACTGTTATCTTTAGGCTCGGCTGTTCCGCTAAAGAAACCTTCAATAACAATGGTCTCGCCATTTTTCAGACGTATGACTGCATTGGTACCCTCCCTATTCACTACCAATACATCACTGGCAGCCACTTTCACCAATACAACTGACGCTTCTGAAAGTTTTGCAGAAGTTCCCTCTGTGGTTACCAAGGTCTTATGATTATCCTTAGCAATAATTTGTATCTCAGGCATATCTACATTCCTTTATATTATTGATTTAAATGATTTTATGTATAATTCTTTTTACTTAATGTTTTCATGTTTTTTGATCTACAACTTAAAAAACATTAAGTAATGTGATCATTTTTACGTTAATCACTTTAAAATAAAAAAAATAAATACTAAAGCCCTTAAAGAAAAAAAATTAACTAATACAAATTTTATATAAATAAAAATCTGATTTTTCTACTTATAATCTATTCAAAATAGCTTATTAACTTTTTTATATGTAAAAGAAAATTAATTTTTCAATATTGAACATTCATTAAAAATTATTTTAATTTAAATTTTCATATAACAAGTTTTAATATCTCAACAAAATAAAATATATTAATAATGATATATATAAAAAAATGGCCTTAGATAATATTTTACTATTACACTAAAGCCTCATTTTTATATTCAAATAAAAATTATTTTTTATTTACCTTTAGAAATTATCGGGACTTTCAAAACGTTTTACTTCTTGTAACTTATTTGGATCATGCATGGTTGCGATCCCGTCTTCTGTTTTTTGATCAACAATAACATCTGGGTTAAAGATAGTAATTGTTTCTCTTCCTAATGCATCTTCTCCAACTATATATTGAAAGCCACGGCGATTCATTTTATGGCATAGCTTTTGATAAAAGCCTTTAAGCCCTTCCGTTTCTTCATTAGGATTGTAATAAAACGCATTCATTACCGCAGGAAGGCCAAGTCCACACACTACACCAGATAACAATACGCTGATAAAGGTATATCCAATCAGAATACTGCTATAAGGGCTCAGCGCCGGAATATTCGCGACCGCCAAAATCAAAGCGAGTGAAATCCCTCCTCGAACACCACCCCAAGATAAAATAGTTAAACTACCATTGTAACTTTTGGTCTTACGCATTGTTGGGAAGAAAGCAAAAGACATAAAGTTTGCTGCAAAACGAGAAATATGCAGAATAAAGAAAGCAACTATTCCACCTAAAATCAGGCTAAAGTTTAAGTCAAGAATAAATAACTCAAGGCCAATTAAGGTAAATAAGAATGAATTGATAATCCCTTCTACTGTATGCCAAAAATGGTTAACCTCTCTGATCTCACGCTCTTCACGAATTTCTTTCCATTTATTACCGACGATTAAACCACCAATTACGCAGGCAATCGGTGCGGAAGCATGGGCGAATAGAGCCACCAAATATGCTCCGCTTGCAAGTAAGGCAGTTGTTAAAATCAGGGATTCCATTTCGTGTTTACCACGCAATAAGCGTAAGGTACCTATCCCAAATGCCCACCCAATACCAACAGCTACCACAATTTCATAAAGCAAAGCTTCTAATGTCGCAACCAATGAAAAATGTTCACCCTGTAAAACATTCAGTAATGTCATAAATAAGGCAATACACATCGCATCGTTAAATAAAGATTCTCCTTCTAATTTAACAATGAGATGATGAGGAGCACGAATTGAACTTAAAACACCTTTAATACCGATCGGGTCTGTTGCACCTAATGCTGCACCTAATAATAGAAGAACCAAAATTGGTACATGATGCCCAACTAACAATTGGAAACCGTAAAGTAAGCTACCAAACAATACAGCGCAGATTACCAAGGCAATAGTGGCTAAAATACTAATCTGTTTCCAATAACTTCTTAGATCTGAAATTTTAAATTTAAGTGCTGAAGACGTCAGAATAAAGCAAATAACACCATTAATTAAAAAATCATAGAAATCGATATGACGTACTGCTTCCTCAATATTATGAATATTGATAGTAATGAATTGATTACCATTTAAAAGACTGGCTCCCCATTGCAAAATGAAGACAAAAATCGCAGAAACAAGAGGTACGCCGATAGCCTGAGGAAAGCCCAAAATACGCTTATTAAATATGGTGGTCGCAATTGATAAGGCAAATACAACCGTAAATGCTTGTAATAAGAAAAAATTACCCATGAACACCCTTCTTCTGGGTCAATGACCAAATAAAAAATCTAGACAGCTGAACTGAACAGAACGAGAAAATAGACACCTCATGTGTGCCCAAGCAATTAAAAAGTTAGAATACAAGTTTAACGAATTACGTTAATCATTCTATCAATTAGTTAAATTTCTTAACATTAATTATGTGGAAGGGATGATTAAAAAGATGAGTCTACTTAAACACCTTGTAAACTCATCTTATTTATAGATTTAGATAGAATTATTAAAAGTATCGCATTGGCTAATATCACCGGTTTTTAAACCGACTTGGAACCAGTGCATTCGCTGTTCACTACTACCATGAGTAAAGCTATCCGGAACGACTTGTCCTGTTGCTCGTTTTTGTAAGTAGTCATCTCCAATTTTTTGCGCGGCATCCATTGCCTCCTCAACGTCCCCCTGCTCTAAAAACTGAGTACGCTGTTGATTATGATTGGCCCAGATACCCGCTAAACAGTCAGCTTGTAATTCTTGACGTACAGATAACTGATTACCTTCTCTTTGACTGACTTGTGCACGAGCCTGTTGTACTTGAGATGAGATACCAAGCAAAGTTTGAACATGATGTCCTACTTCATGGGCAACCACATAAGCTTGGGCAAAGTCCCCTGCCTGATCTTGTCTCGATAATTCTGTCTGATTTTGTTCGCCAGATATTCCCATCTGCTCACGCATATCTTTGAAGAATTCTGTATCTATATAAACCTTCTGATCTGCTGGGCAATAAAAGGGACCCATTGCAGACTGAGCTGTACCACAGCCTGACTGAATCATCCCACTAAACAAGACTAATTTTGGTGGCGTATAAGTTTTACCTAACTGTTTAAAAATAGGTGTCCACGTATCCTCTGTATCGGCTAATACTGTTCCAACAAAATCAGAAGCTTCTTTTTGCTCGGCTGTTAAACTTTCGGGTGCAGTTGCATTTGATTGTTGCGAAGCAGTAACCTGCTGCGTTGCCTGATATGCTTGTTGGGGGTCAACGCCAAAAAATTTCCATGCAACAAATGCTACAACCAAACCAATAATACTAATACCACCTGCCCTAACACCGCCTCCGCCTCGACGGTCTTCAACATTGGTACTGACTCGACGATCTCTCCAACGCATAATTTCCCTCTTCTTTATAGATGGCCTGATTAACTAGAAGCTTTTGGCCACATTTTTTGTATCAAGCTAACAACAAGCAATACTATTGCACCAGCAACAATTCCTATTGCAAAGTTAATAAGCGTTGGGGTTAAAGCACCAATGATGTTGCCTACAGCAGGTATAGTTTCCACATGGTCAACTGTATTTTCAGTGACATGATGGAGTAAAGGAATCGTATGATTAATAATCCCTCCACCTACCAAAAACATCGCAATAGTGCCGACGATAGACAATAACTTCATTAAAAGTGGCGCAAATGCAAGCAGCCCTCGACCAATAGTTTGTTTAAAAGAAGCAGCCTGTTTTGTTAAATATAGACCCAAGTCATCAATCTTAACAATCATGCCGACCAAACCATAAACGCCGATCGTCATCACAACTGCAATAATGCTGAGGACACTAACTTTAGTCATTAAAGTTGCAGTTGCCACAGTACCTAAAGAAATAACCACAATTTCAGCTGACAAAATAAAGTCTGTACGAATAGCTCCTTTCACTTTATCTTTTTCAAAAGTCGCCAAGTCTAACTCTTCACTATCAAACTCTTTTTGTGCTTCTTCTGAGGTTGAGGCTTTTTTATGTGTAATGGTATGAAGAACTTTTTCAACACCCTCATAACATAAGAATAGCCCGCCAAGCATTAATAAAGGATTAATCAACCAAGGAGCAATCACGCTAATTAATAAAGCTAGAGGAACTAAAATGAGCTTATTAACAAAGGAGCCTTTAGCAACTTTCCACACAATCGGTAATTCGCGATCAGCACGGACACCTGTAACCTGTTGTGCATTTAAAGCCAAATCATCACCTAAAACACCAGCAGTTTTTTTTGCTGCCATTTTGCTCATTAAGGCGACGTCATCTAAAATTGTTGCAATATCATCTAGTAGTAAAAGTAAGCCACTTGCCATTTCTTATCCAGGTTTGTATTTATTAAACTATTGTAAGATGATTTTTTTCAATTTTTGTAATTTTACTGAATAAATTCACAATATTATTTTAAGAAAAGTTTACCCAATTGCTGACGAAAAAATTTTATTTCCCGTACAATAATGCCAATCTTTTATATTGCAGGGCTTATTATCCCTGATTAAGCCAATACCATAGTGGAATAAATAATGAGTAATGTTGATCAGCGTCCAATTATTTTGACAGGCGACCGCCCAACCGGACAACTTCACCTCGGGCATTTTGTCGGTTCTTTGCGTTCTCGTGTAGGTCTACAGGATAGCCATCATCAACATCTCTTATTAGCAGATGCACAAGCGTTAACAGACAATGCCGATAACCCAGATAAAGTGCGCCGTAACATTTTAGAAGTTGCTCTAGACTATTTAGCGGTAGGCATTGATCCAACTAAAACCACAATTTGTGTACAGTCATGCTTGCCTGCACTGAATGAGCTTACAATGTTATATCTTAACTTTGTAACTGTAGCTCGATTGGAACGTAACCCAACCATCAAATCTGAAATTCAAATGCGTGGTTTTGAACGTGATATTCCTGCTGGTTTCCTTTGCTACCCTGTAGCACAGGCAGCTGATATTACGGCTTTTAAAGCGACTGTAGTACCAGTAGGCGAAGATCAAATTCCAATGATTGAGCAAACTAACGAAATCGTACGTCGTGTAAACCGTCAAATTGGTCAAGACCTTTTACCTGAATGTAAAGCATTGCTTTCTAATATGGCTCGTTTACCTGGTTTTGATGGTAAAGCGAAAATGTCTAAGTCATTAGGCAATACCATTGTTTTAAATGCTTCTGACAAAGACATCAAAAAAGCTGTAAATGCGATGTATACCGATCCAAATCATCTTCGCATCGAAGATCCGGGTCAAGTTGAAGGAAACATTGTATTTACTTATTTAGATGCATTTGATCCAAATAAAGAAGAAGTTGAAGAGCTAAAAGCACACTACCGCCGTGGTGGTCTTGGTGATGGTACAGTTAAAAAACGTCTTGAAGGTGTACTAAAAGAATTAATTACACCTATACGTGAACGTCGAGAAGAACTTGCTAAAGATCCTGACTACATTATGGATGTTTTACGCCAAGGTACTGATAAATGTCGAATCATTACCCAGCAGACTTTGGACGAAGTTAAAGATGGCTTAGGCTTATTTAAGTTCTAATTTTTTATATTAGAGATATAAATCAAAAAAGCCCTGCGGGGCTTTTTTTATAATTATTTTTAGATTCAACAATTTAATTTTTTAGAATTTCTATATATTTATTATGATTCACACGCTTTTACCCTTTTAACGTGAAGTAACACTAATTAACGTGAACCTTAATGAACAAATAAGAATGCGTCACTAATATAACTTGAGTAGGTTGATATGAACCTCACGACATTTCTCCTTAAGCCGAAACTGTTTTTAACAGATTCGTTGTTCTACGCAGTGATCACCCCAATCATTGCGTATTTTTTTTGTCTTTTTTAACCAAATTATTCCTTATATCAATTTTATTTAACTTTTCAATAATACAAAAAAATACCGCATCATTTTTCAGATGCGGTATTTTTTAAAGATTCAAGGAAGCAATTAAGCTAAACCTTTCTCTTTTAATACTTGCAACATAGTTGAACCAAGCTCAGCTGGGCTACGAGTGTAAGCCATACCTGCTTTTTCAAATGCAGCGAATTTCTCTTCAGCAGTACCTTGACCACCAGAAATGATCGCACCAGCGTGACCCATACGCTTACCTTTAGGCGCAGTTACACCAGCGATGTAACCTACTACAGGTTTAGTCACGTTAGATTTGATGAATTCAGCAGCTTCTTCTTCCGCTGTACCACCGATCTCACCGATCATGATGATTGCATCAGTATCTGGATCGTCTTGGAACAATTGAAGAGCTTCAATTTGGTTCATACCTGGGATCGGGTCACCACCGATACCGATACAAGTAGACTGACCTAAACCAAGCTTAGTTGTTTGAGCAACAGCTTCATAAGTCAATGTACCTGAACGTGAGATGATACCAATACGACCTGGTTGGTGGATGTGACCAGGCATAATACCGATCTTACATTCACCCGGAGTGATCACGCCTGGGCAGTTAGGACCAACTAAACGAGTACCGTTACCGTTAGTTTCTAAATAACGTTTTGCTTTAAGCATGTCGATTGTTGGAACACCTTCAGTGATCACAACGATTAGGCCAACACCTGAATCAACCGCTTCAACGATTGAGTCTAAAACGAATGGAGCTGGTACATAGATTACAGATGCATCTGCATTTGTTTCACGTACAGCTTCTTTCATTGTGTTGAATACTGGTAAGTCAAGGTGAGTTGTACCACCTTTACCTGGAGTAACACCACCAACAACTTTTGTACCGTAGTCTAAAGCTTGTGCAGAGTGGAAAGTACCGTTTTTACCAGTAAAACCTTGTACCAATACTTTAGTGTCTTTATTAATTAATACGCTCATGATTGATACTCCCCTTACGCTTTAACTGCAGCTACAACTTTTTCTGCGGCATCAGACAAACCGTTCGCAGAAATTAATTTCAAACCAGATTCATCAAGTAATTTCGCACCTAACTCAGCGTTGTTACCTTCTAAACGAACAACAACTGGAACAGTTACATTTACTTCTTGAACCGCTGCAATAATTGCTTCAGCAATCATGTCACAACGCACGATACCACCGAAGATGTTGATTAAAACACCTTGTACAGACGTATCAGCAAGAATGATTTTGAACGCTTCGATTACACGCTCTTTAGTTGCGCCGCCACCAACGTCAAGGAAGTTTGCAGGCTGACCACCATAAAGTTTAATGATGTCCATAGTTGCCATTGCAAGACCAGCACCGTTAACCATACAACCGATGTTACCTTCTAAAGCAACATAGTTAAGATCAAATTCAGATGCTTTTAACTCACGCTCATTCTCTTGAGATTTGTCACGTAAAGCAGCAACTTTAGGTAAACGGTAAAGCGCGTTAGAGTCGATACCTACTTTCGCGTCTACACATAAAATTTCGCCATTTTCACGAACTGAAAGTGGGTTAATTTCAAATAAAGCGAAATCATTTTCAACAAATGCTTGGTAAGCAGCTGTCATGATTTTCACGAATTGACCGATTTGCTTGTCTTTCAAACCTAAAGCAAACGCAACTTCACGTGCTTGGAATGGTTGTAAACCAACTAATGGATCAACTTCAACTTTGATAATTTTTTCTGGAGTTTCTTCCGCAACTTTCTCGATTTCTACACCACCTTCTGTAGAAGCCATGAAAGTAATACGACGGCTAGAACGGTCTACAACCGCACCCAAGTAAAGCTCACGCTCAACTGGATATACGTCTTCAGCAACAATGATGCTGTTTACTGGTTGACCATTTGCATCTGTTTGATACGTTACAAGACGAGTACCAATGATATTGTTTGCAAATTCGATAACATCTTCTTTAGATTTTGCAACTTTAACGCCACCAGCCTTACCACGACCACCAGCATGAACTTGCGCCTTCATTACAGCGAATTTACCACCAAGCTGTTCAAATGCAGCAACTGCTTCGTCTGCATTGGTTGCCAAGATACCTTCTTGTACCGGCATACCATATTCTTTCAATAACGCTTTAGCTTGATACTCATGTAAGTTCATTTAGTTACCTACTTAACTTTGTTTGTTGTCTTCAATTTGCGCAACATTCTCATGTTGTATAAGCAAATTGCTGTCTACGTCTATCAACTTGATGATTTTTTAATCACACCATCGAATGTGAAAAAGAGCGGAGGACCGCTCTTTATTTTATTTACGCTTACGTTGAATCGCGTGAATTGCACGACCATCTACAGCAAGTGCAGCTTCATGAACAACTTCAGAGAATGTTGGGTGACCAAAAGTCATCAACTGAAGATCTTCAACAGAAGATACAAATTCAAGTGCGATCATACCTTGGTGAACGATATCAGATGCCGCAGGCCCAATCACATGCATACCTAATAAACGGTCAGTTTTTGCATCAGCAACAAACTTAACAAAACCTGCACCTTCACCAGCAGCTAAAGCACGACCATTTACAGCAAAACCGAATTGACCAGTTTTTACTTCATGACCTTTTTCTTTAGCTTGCTCTTCAGTTAAACCAACCCACGCCGCTTCAGGGTGTGTATAGATAACAGAAATGATTGTGTCATAGTTTACTTGAGCTGCATGACCATGAATACGTTCAACAGCCATTACGCCCTCTTCCATTGCTTTATGAGCAAGCATTGGACCGCGTACTAAGTCACCAATGGCATATACACCTTCTACAGAAGTTGCACAGTGATCATTTACTTCAACTAAACCACGTTCAGTTAATTTAATACCTGAATCTTCAGCTAATAAACCTTCAGCATAAGCTTTACGGCCCACACAAACGATTAACTTATCAAACGTTTGTTCTTTATCTTCGCCACCTTGAGTGTATTTAACAGTCACTTCACGACCGTTTACTTCAGTACCAGATACTTTTGCACCAATGCGGATATCTAAACCTTGTTTAGTCAAGATTTTTTGATATTCCTTAGAAAGTGCTTTATCAGCCATTGGCAAGAATGCATCCATTGCTTCAAATACAACAACTTCTGCACCAAGACGACGCCATACTGAACCAAGTTCTAAACCGATTACACCTGCACCAATTACACCTAAACGCTTAGGTACTTCAGGGAAGTTTAATGCACCAGTTGAATCAACAATAATATCTTGATCTACAGGAGCTACAGGAATATTTACAGGCACAGAACCAGACGCAAGAATTACGTATTTAGGTTCTAAAATTTGAGTTTCACCTTCATGTGGAACAAACTCAACTTTTTTACCAGCAAGTAATTTACCTGTACCTTTTAACCACTCGATACCGTTGCCTTTAAGCAATTGATCAATACCGCCAGTTAATTGGTCAACAATTTTGTCTTTACGAGCAAGAAGTTTTGCAAGATCGAAATTCACTTCACCAGTTGTAATACCGTGATCAGCTAAATGATGCACTGTATCTTCATAACGATGAGAAGAATCAAGCAAAGCTTTAGAAGGGATACAACCTACGTTTAAGCAAGTACCACCTAAAGAAGGCTTACCGTTGTGAATACGTTTTTCAATACAAGCGACTTTGAAGCCTAGTTGAGCAGCGCGAATCGCAGCTTCATAACCACCAGGACCACCGCCAATGACAACAAGATCAAATTGTTGAGACATTTTTATCTCCATAAACCAGGATAGAGGATTACTCTACCCTGGTAGGTATTTATTCGAAGAAATTAAAGATCAAGAATGAGTTTAGCTGGTTCTTCTAACAATTCTTTGATTGCTACTAAGAAACCTACAGCTTCTTTACCATCGATCATACGGTGGTCATAAGAAAGCGCTAAGTACATCATTGGCAAGATTTCAACTTGACCATTTACCGCCATAGGACGTTCTTGGATTTTATGCATACCCAAGATACCAGTTTGCGGCTGATTCAAAATTGGAGTTGAAAGTAATGAACCGAAAGTACCACCGTTAGTGATTGTGAAAGTACCGCCAGTCATTTCTTCGATAGATAATTTACCATCACGTGCTTTAGCAGCGTAAGCAGCAATACCTGCTTCAACTTCTGCATAGCTCATACGGTCAGTATCACGTAATACTGGTACAACAAGACCACGATCAGAAGATACTGCAACACCGATGTCATAGTAACCGTGATAAACGATATCATCGCCATCAATTGAAGCATTTACAGCTGGGTAGCGTTTTAGCGCTTCAGTTGCTGCTTTAACGAAGAATGACATGAAGCCTAAACGAGCACCATGACGTTTTTCGAAAGCATCTTTATATTGCTTACGTAATTCCATGATTGGCTTCATGTTAACTTCGTTAAATGTAGTTAACATTGCTGTTTCTTGAGTAGCTGCAAGAAGACGCTCAGCTACACGTTTACGTAAACGAGTCATTGGAACGCGTTTTTCGATACGTTCGCCAACAGCAACGCTTAATGGAGTAACGTTAGCAGCTGGTTTAGCTTGATGGTTTGCAACATCTTCTTTAGTGATACGACCACCACGACCAGTACCTTGTACGTCAGAAGCAGCAATACCAGATTCAGTTAACGCTTTACGTACTGCAGGAGCTTGATCAGATACAGTTTCATTACGCTCAACAACAGGAGCAGCACCAGCTTGAGTCTGAGCAACTGCTTGTTCTACTGCCGCAGGAGCAGCAGCCGCTGCGCCAGCACCAGCTTCGAATTGAGCAATAACTTCATCAGAAAGAACTGTATCGCCTTCACCTTTAATGATTGCAACCAAGCTACCATCTGCAGGAGCAACAACTTCTAAAACAACTTTGTCGGTTTCAATATCACAGATTACTTCATCACGTGATACAGGTTCACCCACCTTTTTATGCCAAGTTGCGATGGTTCCATCTGCAACAGACTCTGGGAATACCGGTGCTTTAATTTCGGTTGCCATTATTGAGAATCTCCTGATTGTTCAGCTTCGATTGCCAATGCATCATTAATTAGCTGAGCTTGTTGTTTTGCATGCAAGTACGGTGAGCCACAAGCTGGTGCAGCAGAAGCTTCACGACCTGCAAAACTGATACGGATTTGTTTGCCAGATTTTAAGATATCGTCATATAAACGCGGTGCGATAAACAACCAAGCACCTTGGTTCTTCGGCTCTTCTTGCGCCCAAACGAGTTCTTTCACATTTGGATAAGCAGCCAAGATTTCCGCAAGACGTTGCTCTGGGTATGGATACAACTGTTCAATACGTACAATTGCAACATTAGTTAAGTTTTGTTCACGACGTTTTTCAAGTAAATCGTAGTAAACCTTACCACCACAAAGTACAAGACGAGTTACATCTGACTTGTTAATTTGATCAATTTCGTCAATTACAGTCTGGAATGAACCATGTGCTAGCTCTTCTAAAGTAGAAGTCGCAAGTTTATGACGAAGTAAAGATTTCGGTGACATTACGATTAATGGCTTACGAATTGGGCGTACAGCCTGACGACGTAATGCATGGAAAATCTGTGCAGGTGTCGTTGGAGTGATCACTTGCATGTTGTCTTCAGCACATAACTGTAAGAAACGTTCTAAACGAGCTGAAGAGTGCTCTGGACCTTGACCTTCGAAACCATGCGGCAACAACATTGTTAAACCACAAACACGTTCCCATTTAGTCTCACCAGAAGCAATAAACTGGTCAATCACAACCTGAGCACAGTTTACGAAGTCACCAAATTGTGCTTCCCAAATAATTAAGCTCTTAGGAATCGTAGTTGCGTAACCATATTCGAATGCAAGAACTGCTTCTTCTGATAAAAGAGAGTCATAAATCGCAAAACGCGGTTGGTTCTCTTTCACATGGCAAAGAGGAATGTAAGTTGAACCATCAACTTGGTTATGCAATTTCGCATGGCGGTGTGAGAAGGTACCACGACCCACGTCTTCACCAGTAATACGAACTAGATAGTCTTCATCTAATAAAGTTGCATAAGCTAAAGTTTCTGCTGCACCCCAGTTCAATGGAGTTTCACCAGTTTGCATTTTCACGCGGTCTTCAATTACTTTTTGAACCTGACGTTGCATTACAAACCCTTCAGGAAGCTTGCTCATGCCCTCGCCTAACTCTTTAAGGCGGTTTATGTCAAATGAAGTATCCCAATCGTCTGTATATTCATGGCCCAAATATGGAGTCCAATCTACAAACATTTTAGTGTTCGGCTCAAGAATCAAAGCATTCGCTACATGATTACCCGCTTCTAAATCAGCACGATAATCTTCAACCATTTGGTCAGCTTCAGCACGGTCAAGCACTTTCTCTTGTACCAATTGATCAGCATAAAGTGTACGAGTAGTTGCTTTCTTAGCAATCACTTGATACATCAATGGTTGTGTACCAGATGGCTCATCTGCTTCGTTATGACCACGACGACGGTAACAGAACAAATCGATGACTACATCTTTACGGAATTCGTGACGGAAATCATGTGCTAATTGAGTAGCAAAGATAACAGCTTCAGGATCATCACCATTTACATGGAAGATAGGAGCCTGAATCATTTTAGCAACGTCTGTACAGTATTCTGTCGAACGCGCATCACGTGGATCAGAAGTTGTGAAACCAACTTGGTTGTTCACAATAATATGAACTGTACCACCAACCGTATAGCCACGAGTTTGTGACATCTGGAAGGTTTCCATGTTCACGCCCTGACCTGCAAATGCAGCATCACCATGAACAATAACTGGTAATACGTCATCACCGCCGATGTCTTTACGACGTACTTGACGCGCACGTACAGAACCTTCGACTACAGGACCAACGATTTCTAAGTGAGATGGGTTAAATGCCAATGCCAAGTGAACTTCACCACCTGGAGTCATTACATTACTTGAGAAACCTTGGTGGTATTTAACGTCACCAGAACCTTTCTTATGAAGTGCTTTACCTTCGAACTCACCAAATAAGTCCGCAGGGTTTTTACCCATAATATTAACAAGAAGGTTCAAACGACCACGGTGTGGCATACCGATAACAACTTCTTTACAACCTACGGCACCAGCACGCTGGATAATCTCATTTACCATAGGAATAAAAGATTCGCCGCCTTCAACACCAAAACGTTTAGCGCCGACGTATTTATTACCGAGATATTTTTCTAAGCCTTCAGCAGCGGTTAAACGCTCTAAGAAGCCTTTCTTTTGTTCATTTGAGAAATTGAATTTACCACGGGCACTTTCAAGACGCTGTTGAATCCAACGTTTCTCTTTTGTGTCCACGATATGCATATATTCAACACCGATCGAACCACAATAGATTGCTTCCATTGCTTCAATCATCTCAGCAAGCGTTGCTTCGCTTTTACCGATCTCAAGATTGCCTGTGTTGAATACTGTGTCTAAATCTGATTTGGTTAAACCGTGTGCTGAAAGATCTAAATCAGGAATATCTTCACGCTTAGCAAGACCTAACGGATCTAACTTAGCTTTTTGATGTCCGCGATTGCGATAAGCAGCAATGAGTTGTAAAACGCCAATTTGACGACGCTCATGTTCAGTACTTACAGTACTTTGTACAACAGGTTGAACACGATTAGCATTACGTCCTAGTAATAGGAATTGCTCACGCACAGCGCTGTGTGGTTGGTCACCCTTTGGATATTTATCGAAATATTGGCGCCAGTCCTCAGCGACGGAGGTTGGGGAAGTCAGGTACTGCTCGTAAAGTTCTTCAATATACGCTGCACTATCAGCGGAAAGTTCAGTGTCAAGACGCAATGCGTCAGCAACTTCTTGCATTTGTGGACCCATTTCCTATTGCAAAAAATATTACAGGCTGCCTTTTAAGCATACCCATGATGCATAATGTCAAATTGGTAAAAATGACACTACTTACCCAACAGGTCTTCAAGACCATGGGGCGTCATACTACCTAGAGAGAAAACTCCATAGGTAATTAATGAATCACAACGCCCTCAATGGCATCATCACTCACCTTATACTCGATAAAAAACCGAGCAATTTTTTGCAAATCTTTTTAGAAAAATTAACTTTAAAATTAACTTTTCTAAAATGACTTTAACCATAAAAATTAAGCACAGATCTAAGATCGTGCCACTTAATTTAATTTCACTAGTATACGCTTTTTTCACCTATAACTTTGTGGCAAATCGTATCATGTTCTTAACGAACGATTGATTTTTTTGACACATACCATCTATAAATTGGCGAAATACATATCCAATTTTATCTATTAATATATGGTGCTTTATATAAAAACCCCTCTTTTACCGACTAAAGTATAAGACACGTATTATAAAATTAAAAAAAAACGCACATCAAGGATGTGCGTTCTCTATTTGCGCAGAATTAACCCGCTTGATCTAACAACATATTACGGATATGACCGATTGCTTTTGTTGGATTCAAACCTTTAGGACATACTGACACACAGTTCATAATACCTTTACAACGGAACAAACTGAACGGATCGTCAAGACGAGCCAAACGTTCTGCAGTTGCAGTATCACGAGAGTCGATAATAAAACGATATGCATTCAACAACGCTGAAGGACCCAAGAATTTATCAGGGTTCCACCAGAATGATGGGCATGAAGTTGAACAACATGCACAAAGAATACACTCATACAAACCATTTAAGTGTTCACGCTCTTCAGGAGATTGCAAACGCTCTTTAGGTGGAGCAGGTTGGTTATTAATCAAGAATGGCTGAATTTTGTCATACTGATCATAGAATTGGTTCATATCAACAACCAAATCTTTAACAACCGGCAAACCAGGTAATGGACGAATTACGATTTTCTCTGGTAAATCGTTAAGGTTTTGCAAGCAAGCCAAACCATTTTTACCATTGATATTCACACCATCAGAACCACAAATACCTTCACGGCAAGAACGACGGAATGTTAACGTTTCGTCTTGAACCTTCAAAGCAAGCAATGCATCAAGCAACATACGGTGCTTATCAGTCAATTCAAGCTTGAAAGTTTGCATGTACGGCGCTTTATCCTTATCAGGATCATAGCGGTAGATTTCGAATGTACGAGTACCTCTACTCATCTTTATACTCCCGATTAGAATGTACGTGGTGCTGGTGGAATTGGATCAACAGTTAACGGCTTGAAGCGCACTGGCTTATATTCCAAACGGTTATCTGATGAATACCATAAAGTATGTTTCATCCACTCATCATCACGGCGACCGTATGAATAAGTTGGGTGATCAGCTGGTAATTCATAATCAACTACCGTATGCGCACCACGACATTCTTTACGCGCAGCAGCTGAAATTAATGTAGCTTTTGCAACTTCATATAAGTTTTCAACTTCAAGCGCTTCAACACGTGCAGTGTTAAATACTTTAGATTTATCTTTCAAGTGGATGTTACGCACGCGTGGTTCAAGAGCAAGAATCTCTTTAACACCCTTATCAAGCAATGCTTGAGTACGGAATACACCTGCGTGGTCTTGAACGATATCACGAATTGCATCAGCAACTTCTTGAGCATTTTCGCCAGAAGTTGATTCATCCAATTTACGTAGACGAGCTAAAGTTTGCTCTAATACATTTGTTGGAAGCGGCGCATATTCATCACCATGATGTTTAGTTACGTAATCGATAATGTGCTCACCAGCAGCCTTACCAAATACAACCAAGTCAAGAAGTGAGTTAGTACCTAAACGGTTCGCACCATGTACTGATACGCATGAACACTCACCGATTGCATAGAAACCTTTTACAGGTTTAGTGTAGTTGTCTGTACCAGGCTCTGGTAAGCACACTTGACCATGCATATTCGTAGGAATACCACCCATTTGATAATGGATTGTTGGTACTACTGGAATTGGTTCTTTAGTGATGTCAACGTTTGCGAATTTTTTACCAATCTCAAATACAGATGGTAAACGCTTCATAATTGTGTCAGCACCCAAGTGAGTCATATCAAGCAAGATATAATCACCTTTCGGACCACAACCACGACCTTCTTTAATTTCTTGGTCCATAGAACGTGATACGAAGTCACGCGGAGCCAAGTCTTTTAAAGTTGGTGCATAACGTTCCATGAATGGTTCGCCGTCTTTGTTACGAAGGATCGCACCTTCACCACGACAACCTTCAGTCAACAATACGCCTGCGCCCGCAACACCTGTAGGGTGGAATTGCCAGAATTCCATATCTTGTAATGGAATACCAGCACGAGCAGCCATACCAAGACCGTCACCAGTGTTGATATAAGCATTTGTTGATGCACGGTAAACACGACCAGCACCACCAGTTGCAAATAATGTTGCTTTTGCTTGGAATACTGCAATGTTACCAGTTTCTTGGTCAATTGCAGTTACACCGAGTACATCACCTGCTTCGTTACGGATCAAATCAAGAGCGATCCACTCAACGAAGAATTGAGTACCCATTTTCACGTTGCTTTGATAAAGCGTGTGCAATAAAGCGTGACCAGTACGGTCAGCAGCAGCACAAGCACGTGGAACTGGTTTATCACCATAGTTTGCAGAGTGACCACCGAATGGACGTTGGTAAATTGTACCATCAGCGTTACGGTCAAACGGCATACCTAAGTGTTCAAGTTCATAAACAACTTTTGGCGCCTCACGACACATAAACTCGATTGCGTCTTGGTCACCTAACCAGTCAGAACCTTTTACTGTATCGTAAAAGTGGAAATGCCAGTTATCTTCTTGCATGTTACCTAACGACGCACCAATACCGCCCTGAGCAGCAACTGTATGTGAACGTGTTGGGAAAACTTTAGTAAGTACTGCAACTTTCAAACCTGCTTGAGCAAGTTGGTAAGATGCACGCATACCAGAACCACCACCACCAACGATAACAGCATCGAAAGTGAGGTTTTGAATATTTGAATAATCTTCTTTAGGGTTTATCGCGCCCATGATATCTTCCTATCAATTCGCCCAGAAAATCTGGATACCCCAGATTGCGTACACAAACACTGCAATAATGACAGCCGTAGTCAGTACAAGGCGTAAACCTTTCGCTGAAGGACCCATTTGACGAGTAGTGACATAGTCAGTAAAAACCTGCCACATACCAATCCATGCGTGTGCGATAAGCGACAAAATTGCCAATAAAGAGAAAATCTTCATTGGTAATGTCATCATGAAGCCAGCCCATTGTTGATAGTCAAATCCGCCTTTGCAGAGGATCCAACCAAAAAGAACAACAGTATAAGCTGCCAATACCACAGCACTTACACGCTGGATAAACCAATCACGAGAACCTGAACCTGTTAAACCTGTAGCACTTTTCATTAGAACATAATCCATACAAAGGCTGCGATAATGGCTACCACAGATAAGATCAATGAAATTGTCGCTGCAATACGACCGCTTTGCAGTTCTTCAGCAAAACCTAGATCTGCAAGCAAATGCTTAACCCCAGCAATGAAGTGGAAAATCAAGCCGGCTACAAATACCCACACAACAAAACGTACGAGGATATTTCCAAAAACGACATTTTTAACGTAGTCAAATCCTTCTGGTGAAGATAATGATTTATCTAGAATCCATAAGAGAACTGGTACTAATAAGAAAACGATGACACCTGATAAACGGTGTAAAATTGATGCAATAGCCACGGGTGAGCGTAAATTTACCGCTAACACCTGACCCATGGACAAATTGACAGGTCTGTTGCTTTTCACAGCGGGCATCCTGTAGGTAGAAACTCCGACCGGAGTTTGTTGAATTAATTCCAAGGAAAGCTGGCATTGTTAGGCAAGCACAGCTCATGCCTAACCTATAAACGACACTGAATTATAAAACGCGAAATATCAAAATACAAACAATCGACTTTGGCTTTTCCGCAAAAACTCATCAAATAAGAATCATTCACATAGCCAAACAGCATCCTTCCCTATCCCGAAGTTAAGATTAAACAAAACATGTGCTTGTTTAATCTCATCTTTTATAAAAAATTGCTTTTCTACAGTTTTATTTAAAATAAGTGCATTTTAGACTAAAGATAAAGTTAATAAATCATCAACTCAAGACAAAAATATAAATAAAACTGCTTCTTACCTGCTAATTTTATTCAGTTTTACCTATAAAGAGGGTTTATCCGTATTTATATTAAAAGAAATAAAGTGCTACTTGACTGTTAACAATGATCACTATTTTTACAAAAAATGAGTTTTAATTTTTTCTAGACTGTTCAATGAGCTATTTTTTAAACAATTAAACTTAAAAAAAAGACAACTTTTGGAATTATCAAATAGTGATAATGTGGCGATTTTTGAATCACAATTTAAAATTACAGCCTGAGTTTTATGATTTTTTTAATCGGATTGGCATTTTATAACGTTACCCTATTCTTAATTTTTATTTAAAAATTTGCTTACAATTGTACTCACGCTTCATTTTTTTTCTGCACGTTCTTCTTGAATTGACTTATGATACCATCCCGATGCAGTGATTTTACTGACTTTTTTTGCTCGGGTCTTGATGACTAACTCTCTGTGGGAACGTCATTTTTTATCCATAAGTATAATTGACAAAATTTCAGTACTCACTAATCTTATAGCAAATTTTGACACCGTCTGATTCGCACATGAGAAAATTAGGATTTCGAGTCAGATAATCATTCACCAGGACAGGAGATCTATTGAATGTCTGAAGCAACTGGCAAAAAAGCCGTATTACATCTTGATGGCAAAGAAATTGAATTACCAATTTACAGTGGCACATTAGGTCCCGATGTAATCGACGTTAAAGATGTATTGGCCTCAGGTCACTTTACTTTTGATCCTGGTTTTATGGCGACAGCTTCATGCGAGTCTAAAATCACATTTATCGATGGTGACAAAGGTATTTTATTACACCGCGGTTACCCGATTGACCAGTTAGCGACTCAAGCAGACTACCTTGAAACTTGTTATTTATTATTAAATGGCGAGTTACCAACTGCTGAACAAAAAGTTGAGTTCGATGCGAAAGTTCGTGCTCATACTATGGTTCATGATCAAGTTAGCCGTTTCTTCAATGGTTTCCGTCGTGATGCTCACCCTATGGCAATCATGGTTGGTGTAGTAGGCGCATTATCTGCTTTCTATCACAACAACCTTGACATTGAAGACATCAACCACCGCGAAATTACTGCGATTCGTTTGATTGCTAAAATTCCGACGCTTGCTGCTTGGAGCTACAAATATACTGTAGGTCAGCCATTCATCTATCCACGTAATGACTTAAATTACGCGGAAAACTTCTTACACATGATGTTTGCAACTCCTGCAGACCGTGACTACAAAGTAAACCCTGTTCTTGCTCGTGCAATGGATCGTATCTTTACGCTTCATGCTGACCACGAACAAAACGCGTCTACTTCTACAGTTCGTCTTGCTGGTTCTACTGGTGCGAACCCATATGCGTGTATCTCTGCTGGTATCTCTGCTCTTTGGGGTCCTGCACACGGTGGCGCGAACGAAGCAGTTCTTAAAATGCTTGATGAAATCGGTAGCGTTGAAAATGTTGCTGAGTTCATGGAAAAAGTTAAACGCAAAGAAGTTAAACTTATGGGCTTCGGTCACCGCGTTTACAAAAACTTCGATCCACGTGCTAAAGTGATGAAGCAAACTTGTGACGAAGTTCTTGAAGCATTAGGTATCAATGATCCTCAATTAGCGCTTGCTATGGAACTTGAACGTATTGCATTGAACGACCCGTACTTTGTTGAACGTAAACTTTACCCTAACGTAGACTTCTACTCTGGTATCATCCTTAAAGCGATTGGTATCCCAACAGAAATGTTTACTGTTATCTTCGCTCTTGCACGTACAGTTGGCTGGATCAGTCACTGGTTAGAAATGCACAGCGGTCCTTACAAAATTGGTCGTCCTCGTCAGCTTTACACTGGTGAAGTGCAACGTGACATCAAGCGTTAATATTCGAAAGAACATTAATGTAAAAAAGCTGCCTAATGGCAGCTTTTTTTTATAAATAAGTTTTTAAAAGTTATTCTTCTTCAAACATATTTAATAAGTGATGACTAATACCATCAGCTCTTAACCAAGCCAACTCATAACTTGCTTTAGCCAAAGCTAAAATACGTCTTTCAAACTCAGTCCATACTTCTTTAACTTGTGCTTCTGAAATCCCTAAACCACTCTCATGAGCTAAATGCTTATTCTTTTCACATATTTTTAAGGCATGGTAGAGTTTACGCCCTTTACTCGCCCCTTCCATTAACCTGACACGTTTACCTAATATAAATCCTTCTACATGCTGTAGATTCGCCTGCGGCAACATAGGTACCAAAATCTGATCCAATTGATCATCTAAACGCTTCCAGACAGCTAAACGCTGCTCTGCCGTATAGGTATTCCATTGAATTACTTCATGGTTAAAGCGGCGACAACCACGACACACCTGATCACCAAAAACTGTTGAACAACGCCCTGCACATGGGGTGAGAGAGAGCATTCGATGATCACTACTCAAAACAGACTCCTTAAATAAACCATATACTTTTTATGGTTTTCTCGCTTATTACGAATTTTCGCGCTAAAATATGCGCCTTAAATTTCTATCTTAATACATTTGGAGTTTTCCATGAACGCTACTGTAGAACAGCTTGCACCTGTAGAACAGCAAGCGACCGCGGGTTGGGTTGTTGCAGCACTATATCAATTTAAAGAAGTTCAAGATCCAGCTGATCTTCAACAACGTCTTTTAGACTTAGTGAAAACAATTAACCTTTGCGGAACTCTGATTGTAGCAGGTGAAGGAATTAATGGTACCGTTGCTGGGGACCGTGAGGCAATTGATACGATTCATCAATTTTTGTTAAACGAAGGCTTTAACGCTATGGAATATAAAGAATCCCATAGTTCTGACAAACCTTTCCGTAAAATGAAAATTAAGCTTAAAAAAGAAATCGTGACTTTAGGCGTTGAAGTAAAACCTCGTGATTTAGTGGGTCATTATCTTGATCCTAAAGAATGGAATGAGCTTATTGCACGTGATGATGTGATTCTAATCGACACACGTAATGACTATGAATATAAAGCCGGAACTTTCAAGGGTGCGATTGACCCAAAAACAGAAACTTTCCGCGAATTTCCTGAATATGTAAAAAAAGAGTTAGAACAACATAAAGATAAGAAAATCGCAATGTTCTGTACGGGTGGTATTCGCTGCGAAAAATCAACTTCTTTACTTCTTCAAGAAGGCTTTAAAGAGGTTTACCACCTTAAAGGCGGTATTCTTAAATATTTAGAAGAAACTCCTCCTGATGAAAGCCTTTGGGAAGGTGAATGTTTCGTATTTGATGGACGTACTGCTGTAACGCATGGTGTTGAAGAAGGCGCAAACATTAAATGTCATGCTTGTGGCTGGCCTTTAACTCCTGAAGAGTCTGCGCTACCAAGCTATGAACATGGTGTTTCTTGCTTGTACTGTATTGATAAAACCACTGAAAAACAAAAAGCTGGTTTCCGTATGCGCCAATCACAAATTGCTGCCGCTAAACGTAAACGCCTATAAGATTTAATAGAGTTACAAAAAAGGCATTTAGTTTTCTAGATGCCTTTTTTAATTCATATAAATAAATTCTGACAATAAAAAACGCCCTAGAAAGGACGTTATTTATTATTTCTTCTAATAAATTAATTTGGAGTATGGTACATCAAATATAACTCATTCAAATTATCTGGGATTTCTTCTGCCAGTTCATCCATTAACTGTCCATTGCGACGGAAAGATTCCATCTGTGGATCTTCTTCATCAATTCCGCTAAAAACCATGATTGGTAAAGTCAAATCAACCAATTGTTCTTCATACTCAGGGGCAAACCAAGCCTCTTCGTTTAAGAACATTGCATCAACAAACCCTACACTCCAATCGCCTAAGCTTGATTCAACGTCAGCTTCTTCAACTTCAAATGGAAATTCAATCCCATTTTCATTTGCTAAATCTTGACGAATCGACTCTAGCCAAACCTTGATTTGTTGAATAATTTCAGCTGGAACCTTTTTCTGGTTACCTTCGAACAATTCATCTAACCAACGGTCAAACTGAGGGCCTACTGCAATTGCACACAAAAATCCATGAGTTGCAGCAAAGTCTAGACCATACTCATTGTGGTCTCCATCTAGATATTCACTTAATTGGTCTAAATCTAATGCACTCATTGTGTGTTACCTGACTTTAAAAAGAAATTGACGATAGCATAGCACTTAAGCTGACGATGCCCTATTTAGTTTTGATTAGTCTTCGTCATCAAGATCATCATCGTCTAAATCATAATCGAAATCTTTTAACTCACGCTCTAAACGACGCTGTGCCAATAGATCATCAATTAATCTACGTTTTTCCAACGATTCTTTTGCACTGATTTTGCCTGATGACTCATCAAAACCGACATCATCATCATCGCCGTAGTTATCATCTAGTTCAAAATCTGTAGAAGACACTAAAACTACCTCATAATGAAAAAATGTGAATGGGTCTAGCCGCTATTTATCTGTCTTACTTTTCCTTGTCAAGTTTTATTTATATTTTTTTCATTTAATTGCTCATTTGTACTTTTTTTCACCCAAAAAATTGTGTATTTATAAAACAGAACAATCTTTTGATAAGCGAAGATTTCTACAAATTTTTCTATGATTTAACCTTGAAAAAAATGATTTTAGCCCAATATTCAAAAAATAGTCGTGAATTCAAAGATATTTTTTATTTAACGGTCACCGATCAAAGCCCAAACATTTCAAGCAAATTGTGCTATCATGCACGGTTTTTCACTGCCACAGATTCAACAAAGAGTAAGCAAAGATGAGCGATATGCATTCCCCTACTTCTCAAGTAGCGGCTCTGATTAGCCGAGGCAAAGAACAAGGTTACTTAACTTACGCTGAGGTTAACGATCATCTGCCGGACTCGATTACTGAAAGCGAACAGATTGAAGACATCATCCAGATGCTTCAAGACGTTGGTATTCCTGTACACGAGCGTGCACCTGAATCTGACGATACCATGTTCGGCGAATCAGCTGATGCAACTGATGAAGTTGCTGAAGAAGAAGCTGCTGCCGTACTTGCATCTGTTGAAAATGAGCCTGGACGTACGACAGACCCTGTACGTATGTACATGCGTGAAATGGGTACAGTAGAACTGTTAACCCGTGAAGGTGAAATCAGCATTGCTAAACGTATTGAAGAAGGCATTCGTGATGTCTTGAACTCAATCGCTTACTGGCCAAATGCTGTTGAAGTTGTATTAAAAGAATATAATGATTTTTTAACTGGCGAACGCCGTCTTGCCGATATCTTATCTGGTTATTTAGACCCTGAAACTGATGAAGATATTCCTGAAGTTTTAGAAGATGTTGAAGAGCTTGAGGAAGAAGACGAATCATCTACAAAGTCAACGAAAGAAGTTAAGCTTGATGATGACGATGAAGAAGAAGAGTCTGAAGGTGATGATGATTCTGAAGGTGATTCAGGTCCAGACCCTGAAGTTGCAAAAGTTCGTTTTGCTGAATTAGAAGCTGCATGGGCTCAAACTAAAGCTGTCATCGAAAAACATGGCCGTAATAGCCCTGAAGCAAATGAAGCTCTTGAGTCTTTAGCAACTGTATTTATGATGTTTAAATTTACTCCACGTTTATTTGACATCATTTCAGAAATGATTCGCGGAACTCATGAACAAATTCGTGCCAATGAACGTGAAATTATGCGTTATGCAGTACGTCGTGGTCGTATGGATCGTAACCAGTTCCGTACATCTTTCCCGAAACAGGAATCTAATCCTGCTTGGTTAGATGAACAAATTGCTAAAGCTCCAGCTGAAATCAAGGCTCACTTGGAAAAAGTTCGTCCTGATGTTTTAGCCTTCCAGCAAAAAATTGCAGATATCGAAAAAGAGCTTGGCCTAAACGTTAGTGAAATTAAAGATATTTCTAAACGTATGGCAATTGGTGAAGCCAAAGCTCGTCGTGCGAAAAAAGAAATGGTAGAGGCCAACCTTCGTTTGGTAATTTCGATTGCGAAAAAATATACTAACCGTGGTTTACAGTTCCTTGACTTGATTCAAGAAGGGAACATTGGTTTGATGAAAGCCGTAGACAAGTTTGAATACCGTCGTGGTTATAAATTCTCGACTTATGCGACTTGGTGGATTCGTCAGGCAATTACCCGTTCTATTGCCGATCAGGCTCGTACAATTCGTATTCCTGTACACATGATTGAAACGATTAACAAAATTAACCGTGTATCGCGTCAATTATTACAGGAAATGGGCCGTGAACCTACTCCTGAAGAGTTAGGTGAACGCTTAGAAATGGATGAGGTTAAAGTTCGTAAGGTTCTTAAAATTGCGAAAGAACCAATTTCAATGGAAACTCCAATCGGTGATGATGAAGATTCGCATCTTGGCGATTTCATTGAAGACCAGAACATTACTTCTCCAATTGATGCTGCGACTTCAGAAGGCTTAAAAGAAGCAACTCGTGAAGTTTTAGAAAACTTAACTGAACGTGAAGCAAAAGTATTGAAGATGCGTTTTGGTATTGATATGCCAACCGATCATACTTTAGAAGAAGTAGGTAAGCAGTTTGATGTAACACGTGAGCGTATTCGTCAGATTGAAGCGAAAGCATTGCGTAAATTACGTCACCCTTCTCGTTCTGAACACTTGCGTTCTTTCCTAGAGAATGACTAATTTTTGAAATCTTGAAATTTCGAGACTAGTCCCCATTTAATAGAAAGAGCTATAAACGCCTGCGATGATGCAGGCGTTTCACATGATGAGGTTACTTATGTTAGACCGCACTCCATCTCGCGAACTCCGTGAAGACCTTTGGGTATTTCCAATGGACTATCCAATTAAACTCATTGGCGATGCGGGTGAAGAATTACGTATAGCTGTCGTTGATATTCTAGTGAAACATTTTCCTGACTTTGACCAAACAACGTTAAAAGTACAAGAATCACGTACAGGCAAATACCATTCATTAACCGCGCAATTACGCTTTGATGAATTGGAACAAGTGCATGCTTTGTATGCAGACTTGGCTGCTTGTCCGCAAATAAGAACTGCGCTTTAATTTTAAAATGCCATGACAAATTTAATGTCATGGCATTTTTATTTATACCAATCTTTATAGAAATAATTACAAATATTTAGAACCGCTTAGGCAAAATACTTTAAACTCATCAAAAGCATACTCTCATAATTTAAAAGTTGAGAGACTTCCCTTCTGTTAAGTACCATGCACAGGAAAATGTTTAATGAGCCTTGATAAACCCACTTTGATTATTCGTCAGTGGAACGATTTACAAGATTATCAAAGCAAATTCGAATCGATGAAGAACCTGACCAATCAACGTGATGAAAATACAGCAGACGAGCTGTGGTTACTCCAGCATCATGAAGTACTAACTCAAGGTCAGGCTGGAAAACCAGAACATATTCTGATTCCATCAAACATTCCTGTGGTACAAACTGACCGTGGTGGACAAGTGACATGGCATGGCCCTGGTCAACTCGTCGCTTACTTTATGTTTGACCTTAATCGACTGAAATGGAATGTACGCACATTGGTCAGTTTTGCTGAACAATTTATGATAGATGTTTTAAAGAAATATAACATTGAAGCATATGCAAAACCTGATGCACCAGGCGTTTATGTGGATGGCAGAAAGATTGGTTCATTAGGCTTCAAAATTCGCCGTGGACGTAGTTATCATGGTTTAGCCCTAAACTTGGACTGTGCTCTAACTGGTTTTCAAACCATCAACCCATGTGGTTATGCAGGGCTAGAAATGGTCCGCATACAAGATTTAGTGACTCCATATCCATCATTTGAACAACTTTGTCAGGACTTTATTGAGTATATTAAAGCTACTGAGTACTTTAATGACCCAGAAGTCAAAATTGAATAAATGATTTTGAGATGGAATAAAAATATATTAGAGTAATTACTCTAAATTTGCTTTTGCATAATTTTAAGAAGGGATAGCAAGTGATTTCGACAAAAGCTGTAAAGCCCACTCTGCAACTTGCCTACGTTAAGCTCATGATGGACGTTGTTGGTCGAGGCTTAGTCATGGCGAGTCAAGTAGATAGTGAAATACAAGAGGAAGTGTCTAAATTTCCTGTTCACTTTGTACTTTCAATGAATGTCTTCCCAAATGGACCCGCATTTTTTGCACGAGTGACAGAAGATAAACAATTAGAACTACTGAAAAGAGCGGAAAAAAAGCCTGATTTAACCATTACGTTTAAGCATGTAACTCATGCCTTTTTGGTTTTCTCTTTTCAGGAAAGTACTGCTCAAGCCTTTGCAAATGACCGCATGATTGCTGATGGTGATGTATCCGCAGCAATTCGTTTAGTTCGCTGCCTCAATAAAATGGAGTCTCTCATTTTACCGAAATTGGTGGCTTCACTCGCTGTTAAAGAATACCCAACTGAACTTACCCTAAAAGAAAAATTCAACCAAGCTGCAAATATTTATTTAAAAGTAGCTAAGTCTTACTTCAAGCGGAGCGCATAACATGGCTAAACCATATTACGAATTCTTTTGTCCTGTAAAAGTCATTGCCGGTAATGCTGCTTTAGAACATATTCCGTTTGAACTTGCGACTTTAGGTGCAAAACGCCCTCTTATCATTACCGATAAAGGTGTTCGTGCAAATGGCTTGTTAAACCCTATTGAAGCTGCTTTTAGCACAACTGATGCAGTCATTGGTCATGTTTTTGATGATGTTCCACCAGACTCAAGTCTTGAAGTTGTTCGACTTGCCGCGGAAGCTTATCGCACAAATAAATGTGATGCGATTATTGCTGTGGGCGGTGGTTCTGTTATCGATACCTCTAAAGCAACTAACATTTTAGTATCAGAAGGTGGAGATGATCTTCTTCAATATTCTGGTGCACACAACCTACCAAAACCATTAAAACCATTTTTCGTCATCCCGACTACATCAGGTACGGGATCTGAAGTGACTATGGTTGCTGTTGTGTCTGATACACAAAAGAATGTTAAATTGGCATTTGCTTCATATTACTTAATGCCACATGCTGCGATTTTAGATCCACGCATGACATTAACTTTACCACCTCACTTAACTGCAATGACGGGTATGGATGCGTTAACACATTGTGTTGAAGCGTACACCTGTATGGCAGCCAACCCACTCAGCGATGCTTATGCAAGTGCGGGTATTAAAAAGATTAGCGAAAATCTATTTAATGTCTTAGAAAATCCAAATGACTCACAAGGTCGTTTAGAACTCGCCCAAGCTTCTACAATGGCAGGTATCGCATTCTCTAACTCGATGGTAGGCCTTGTACACTCATTAGGACATGCATTAGGTGCAGTTGCTCACCTGCCCCACGGGCTGTGCATGAACTTATTCTTACCTTATGTGCTTGAGTACAATAAACAAGTCAATGGTCAGAAAATTGGCGAGTTGCTATTACCACTTGCAGGTGCCGATATTTATGCCCAGACTCCTGCTACTCAGCGTGCAGACAGAGCAATCGCAACTATTTTAGCAATGCGTGATCGTTTATTTAGCTTAACCAAATTACCACGTACCTTACGTGAAACAGGTAAAGTTACTGAAGCACAGCTTGATGAAGTGGCAGAGAAAGCACTAAATGATGGCTCAATTATTTATAATCCTAAAGAAGCAAGCTTAAAAGATCTAAGAGAGATCTTACAAAAAGCTTGGTAAGTTAAGATTTAGATATCTAAAGCAAAAAGCTAAAGGTCTGATTTTTATGACAAATCAGACCTTTTTTATATCTATGAATTTTTATTCATCATTTTCTTTGGAAATATGGCAAAAAATTTGCTAAAAAATCCACGAAAGTACTGACAATTTGCATCAATTTAGGATAGATTGGCGCACTTTATCTTTTATGTAGGGGGGATCGTTCGTCTCAAACGATCCTTAACACCAAGCTGATCCTTGATCAACGATTATGAGGATAACGCCGTTGACAAACTTATCTGGGACTAAACCAACAGCTAAACTTCAAAAGAATCTTGTGCTTTGGCACATCATTATTATTGGTTTAGCTTATATTCAGCCATTAACTTTATTTGATACTTTTGGTTTAGTATCAGAACGAAGTGGTGGACATGTACCTACTTCTTATATCTTTGCCTTAGTTGCAATTTTATTGACGTCGATCAGTTATGGACACATGATCAAACGCTATCCTTCTTCAGGATCAGCATATACCTACGCCCAAAAGTCAATTCACCCTAATGTTGGTTTTATGGTGGGTTGGTCATCTTGGCTAGACTATCTACTTTCACCACTCGTCAATATCATTTTGGCCGATATTTATTTAAGAGCTTTGTTTCCAGAAGTAAATAATTGGCTATGGGTTATTGGCTTAACTGCATTAATGACTGTGATTAACTTATTTGGCGCACGCTTTGTCGCGCGTTTTAACAGTACAATTGTGGTTATTCAACTTGGTGTTATTTTTTACTTTGTTTATCAAGTATATATTCTCCTTACCCAAGGCGTATATGCTGATGGTACGCTTAATCCCGATAAAGCCGAATTATGGTCATTAACTCCTTTTTGGAATGATATGACTTCTATTAGTGCTTTGATTGGTGGTGCAACAGTACTGTGCTTTTCTTTTACAGGTTTTGATGCTTTATCTTCACTTGCAGAAGAAACTAAAGATGCTGAAAAAACGCTTCCAAAAGCGATTTTCTCAACAGCATTGCTCGCAGGTATTATTTTTATTGTAAGCACTTACTTTATCCAGTTGTATTTCCCTAGCAACCCAAACATCTATTTTAAACCGTTAGATGAATCACAACCTGTTATGGTTGCAGCAATTGGCAGCATTGCATTTAAAACATTAGTTTTATATTTTGCTGTAGTTGCAGTAATGGCATCCGGTATTTCAGCACATGCTGGTGTATCTCGCTTAATGTATGTAATGGGTCGTGATGGGGTTATCAATAAAAAGCTGTTTGGTCATATTAGCCCAAGATTGCATACTCCGACTTACAATATTCTTATTGTTGGTGTAGTTGCATTATCTGCTGGCTTTTTAGACCTTGAACATATTGTTAACTTAATTAGTTTCGGGGCCTTAACTGCTTTTAGTTTTGTAAACTTCTCGGTGATTTCGCGCTACGCGCTGAGAGATGGTAAAAACAAATCTATCAAAGATATTATTAATTACATTATTGTACCAACGCTTGGCTTTGCTAGTGTGTTCTTAATGTGGTTAGAAATTGACAAGCTTGCTTTGCAAATTGGCTTAGCTTGGGCAGTGTTTGGAGTCGGTTATCTTGCCTATAAAACCAAAGGCTTTAAATATAATGCTCCTCAACATAATGAGCATGAATAATAAAAAAGGCGCTTAAAAGCGCCTTTTTTATGGACTCATTAACCATATATTTTATTTACAATGGCTTGTACACGTTTTGCATAAACTTTAGCTGTTTCCAAATCTCCTGTTGGAATTTCATCTACACTTGCATCCGAAGGTGATTGAACTAAAAGTCCTACCGAACCGCCTAAGTTGTTTACATCTTCACGTGTTGCATCTTTTGTATTCGCTGGCAATAAACCCAGACTCACCCAAATGCCACCATGCTGTGATGCTAAAGTTTGCAGCTGGATAAGCGTAACTTGTTTATCCCCATTTAAACTTGCACTATTCGTAAAGCCTGCAAATACTTTATCTTGCCAACCACGTGTGAACCAAACCTTTGAAGTTGCATCAGCAAATTTTTTAAATTGCCATGGTGCTGTACCCATATAGGTCGGCGCACCAAACACAATGCCTTTTGCATTATTCAATGTTTCCCAATCTTGCTCAGTGATATTACCTTCCTGATCAATCTGGATAAGTTGAGCATCAATTTCATTAGCAAAAGTTTCAGCCACTACTTTAGTGTGGCCATAACCCGAGAAATATACAACCGCAATATTAGAATTAGACATGGAAGAAAACCTATGTTTTATTAAATTCCATTTAATGATATATTTTAGATACTAGGTGTCAATTAGTTACCATTTGGTAACTATCTTATTTTTTTTAGAAAAGAGAGGGTAAATTAGATGAATGAATGTTTAAAATATAATATTTTTCAACAACATTGCCCTGCTCGACTGTTTTTTGAAAAAATTGCAGACAAATGGGTTTTACTCATCTTAAATATTCTTGAGCATGAAACTCAGCACTTCAACTTACTTAAAAAAAATATTGAAGGGATTTCACCTAAGGTCTTGTCTCAGAAGTTAAAAATGTTAGAGAGAGACGGTTTTATCGAACGAAAAATTCAGGATACTTCCCCTATTCGTGTCGATTATTCCCTCACGCCACTTGGGCAAAATGTAGCTGCTATGGCATATCAGTTAAAAGAATGGGCTGAAACTAATATTGAGCAAGTTTTAGCAGCCCAAATCATCTATGACGAAAAGATACTAGAACAAGCTTGAATAAAAATAAGGCCACTAAGGGCCTTATTTTTATTTAGAACTTAAGAAATTAACCTAATTTTTTAAAGCCTTGCTGACGCCATGCTTCATATACAATTACGGCAGTTGCATTAGATAAGTTTAAACTTCTTGAGTTTTCTGCCATTGGTAAACGAATCCATTGTTCTTGAGGGAACATCAGACGAACATGTTCAGGCAAGCCGCGTGTTTCTGGCCCCATCAATAAAGCCACAGGTCTATTTAAATCAACTGTATGAGGCGTAGCAGAACCTTTCGTAGTTAAAGGAAAAACATGCTCAACACCTTTTGCTTTTAAGTCCGCAAGACAAAGCTCTATGTTGTCCCAAATTTGCATTCTTGCCCATTCATGATAATCAAGCCCTGCACGTTTAAGCTTTTTATCATCAAGTTCAAAGCCTAAAGGCTTAACTAAATGCAATTGAGCGCCTGTATTCGCGCATAGACGAATAATATTACCTGTATTAGCAGGAATCTCAGGCTCGTATAGAACAACATGAATCACTTAATTACTCACTTAAATTACTTATTGGTTAGCTCAGGCAATAATTACATCTCTTTTGCAGATATCAATAAGCCTACTAATTCCACTGTAACTGTTCACGCAAACGTACAACCTCACCAATAATTGTGAGTGTCGGCGCATGAATTTGATGTTCTGTCACTTTAGATGCAATATCAGCAAGTGACCCCACCACAACCTTCTGTTCAGGTGTCGTACCCTTTGAAATTAATGCAACTGGCATATCTGGACGTTGTCCATGCGCAATCAGCTGCTCACAAATACGCTCTAATCCCACCAACCCCATATATAGTACTAATGTCTGGTTTTCGTATACCAGTTCGTTCCAAGGTAACTCAGGAGAACCTTCTTTTAGATGGCCTGTAAGAAAGCGGACACTCTGGGCATAATCACGATGGGTAAGCGGAATACCTGCATAAGCTGAACAACCTGACGCAGCAGTAATACCGGGAACAACTTGAAATGGGACGCCAGCTTGGAATAACTCTTGGATCTCTTCGCCACCACGGCCAAAAATAAAAGGGTCTCCCCCTTTTAAACGACAAACACGTTTACCTTTTTTCGCGTAGTCAACCAATAATGCATTAATACCTTCTTGAGGAACACTATGGTTAGAACGCGCTTTACCAACATATATTTTTGTTGCGTCTCGACGGCACAATTCTAAAATAGGTGCAGAAACAAGACGGTCATAAATGACCACATCAGCTTGCTGCATTAAACGTAAAGCTTTTAAAGTAATGAGTTCAGGATCACCTGGACCTGCACCCACCAAATAAACCTCGCCTTTAGGTGCTTTCCACTCCTGCAGTGCTTGTTCAAGCATGCTATCGGCAACATCTAGATTGTCATTAAAAACTTGTTCTTTTAAGGGGCTTGCATACAAGTTTTCCCAAAATATACGGCGCTCATCTGGATTAGAAATTTTTTCCTTAACCTGATTGCGCCATTTTCCTGAAAACTCAGCTAACTTACCCATGCCGTGTGGAATAGAGGTTTCTAACTGCGTACGGATTTGACGAGATAGAACAGGAGATGTTCCATTTGAAGCCACTGAAACAATTAATGGAGATCGATCAATAATCGCAGGCACCATAAAACGGCAATGTGGAATATCATCGACGCTATTTACAAGTAAATTGCGCGCTTCACACTGCTCAAAAACTGTTTTATTTACTTCTGCATCATTGGTCGCTGCAATAACTAAACGATAGGGTGTACTTAAAAATTTTTCAGCAAAAGCTTCAATAAACGGCTCGCCGCCTGTTGTTTTAATTAATTGCAGAAGCTGATCTTCAATTGCAGGAGCAACAACATCAATTATTGCTCCTGCTTTAGCTAATAAAGTTGCCTTGCGTAAAGCAATATGCCCTCCGCCCACAATCAGACAACGTTGCTGCTGCAACTTCAAAGAGATTGGAAAAATATCCACCTTAAACCTCTACATCAATCATCTGACTATGTTTAAGCAAAAACCGTGCACAATTTAGATGCAAAGCTTAATCAATAAACGTTGCACCACCCATATATGGGCGTAATACTTCTGGAATCTCAATTGAACCGTCTTCGCGTTGGTAGTTTTCCATTACTGCAAGTAAAGTACGCCCAACAGCAAGGCCTGAACCATTTAGAGTGTGCACCAATTCGGTCTTCTTCTGATCCATACGGTAGCGTGCTTTCATACGACGTGCCTGGAAATCACCCATATTAGAGCAGCTTGAAATTTCACGGTAAGTATTTTGACTTGGAACCCAAACTTCTAAATCATAAGTTTTAGTCGCCCCGAAGCCCATATCACCACCACAGAGCAAAATTTTGCGGTAAGGCAAACCAAGTGCCTGTAAAATGCCCTCAGCATGTGCAGTAAGCTCTTCAAGTGCCTGCATAGATGTTTCAGGCTTAACGATTTGCACCATTTCAACTTTATCAAATTGGTGCTGACGAATTAAACCACGTGTATCACGACCATAAGAACCTGCTTCACTACGGAAACATGGTGTATGGGCCGCATATTTTAATGGTAAGCGATCTGCATCAATAATTTCATCACGGACAAAGTTAGTGACTGGAACTTCTGCTGTAGGGATGAGGTAGTATTCTTTTTCACCTTGAAGTTTAAATAGATCTTCTTCAAATTTTGGTAACTGACCTGTCCCACGTAATGAATCAGCATTTACCAAATAAGGCACATAAGCTTCGGTATACCCATTCTTTAAAGTATGGGTATCGAGCATGAACTGAGTTAAAGCACGTTGTAGACGAGCTAAAGGTCCCTTCAATACACTAAAACGTGAGCCTGTGAGTTTAGTGGCAGTTTCAAACTCTAGTCCGCCCATCCACTCACCTAAATCAGTATGATCTTTGATTTCAAAATCGAACTGACGAGGTGTACCCCATTTTGAGATTTCAACGTTATCATTTTCATCTTTACCAGCTGGTACAGATTCGTCCGGCAAGTTAGGAATGCTAAGCGCTTTTTGCTCAATCTCGTTTTGTAGCTCTGATAAAGCAACTTCGGCAGCTTTAATTTCATCACCAATGGCTTGCATACGTGCCATGATTTCAGAAGCATCACCACCGGATTTTTTAATCTGACCCACTTGTTTAGCACCGGCATTTCGCTCTGCCTGTAACTTTTCAGTTTTTGATTGCAAGTCTTTACGGCGAGTCTCTAAAGATGCCCATTCTTGAACATCTAACTGAACACCACGTTTTGCCAAAGCTGCATTAACGACTTCAATATTATTTCTGAGTAACTTAGGGTCGATCATAATCAATCATAATATGGGTAAAAAACTGGCTATAGTGTAAGCCCTTAACACTAAAAAATATAGTGATCATCTTCATAACGAATAGCTTTCACACAATTCTTAGAATAGATCTTATATTTTATAAGTTATAGTTCGGTACACTCGGTAAATACTCAGGTTTAATATATTTAGCTGCTTCAAAATATGGCAAGGTTAATTCAGACATACCTTCTGCATAAGAAGCTAATTCATAAATTGGATAGACAAAAACAATCCCATTTGCACCATAGTAGAAATTATCACTTAATTGCAGTTTTTCGCGGCTAATATTGTGCTCTTGAAGCCAATTAGTATTTGCATCAAAAAGTGCATCAACCAACTGTTTTTCAACATCTGGCTTAATAAGTTCTTCAACGGTAATGTGCTTTTTATTTAGCAAGTCAAAATTTACAAACTCTTGATGTGACATACCATGTGCTGCCCCCGCAGAGTATGAATATGTCTGGAATGCAAAGGTTGCAAGGTTATAATTTTGCCCTAAATAACGGACATAGATGGCACTCTGACTTGAGCTCGGCTCCCCTTCCGGTACCTCAACAGGTTTATCAGCCAAATTTGCAAAAGCATTCGGGTCTGCTTTTTTTATACGGTTCGTAAAATAATCATTAATCCATTTTTGATTGGTTTGTACGGTCTGAAAATCATATTCAGTGCAGCCGTCTTCAAGACAAACTTTAGGTTTTGGCAGCTTTACAGGAACAACTTTTGCTTGAATGACAGGGACTTCAGCTTGCTTTTGCTCTTTTACTGAAGCACTAGAAGCCGGTTGTTCATCTTTAGCCGTAGATTTTGGCTGACAACCGCTCACCGCAACCATGGCAGCTAACATTGGAAGAATGAAAATAGTTTTTTTATCGTAAAGTTGCATGTTAATCCCCGTAAACTCACTCCTACCACTATACAAAGCGTAAGTTTAAGACGGGGTTAAAAAATGTATCTAGGCTTGATATATAAAAAGAAAGCCATCGTAAAGATGGCTTTCTAAATAATCAGACTTATTGATCAATAATATCGGTACCTTTCGGAGGCGTAAAATTGAAGGTTGAAGCCGGAATTGAGGCATTTACTTTAACATTCTTGAAACGAACATAAGTCGTTTGACCTAAAGAATCTTGTAATACCATGAGTGTAGGTGCTTTGTTGGCACCAAAACTAATCGTTAAGCTTTGGAAAGCTCCATCTTCTTTTTTAGGGAATAAAGTGAAATATAACTTAGATTTATCTGGCTGAGTTACCCGGTAAGACTTCATGATTTGGTTAGTATTACCAGAGAGTAATAAAGCAGGTGTATCAGCGACCTGATCATCTAGGCTTTGGCGCACAGCCTGTTGTAGATCAGGGTCATAAATCCAGACTGTTTTTCCACTTGTTACAATAGTTTGCTTAGAGGGACTTACAGTTTCCCAATAAAATTTCCCCGGACGTTCAACTTTCATTGAACCTTTAAATGTCTGGTTCATATGCTGAGCACTTAAGCCTTTTTTCTGTGCTACAGTTTTTGTATTCGCTTTCGTTGTTTGTTCAAAATCGGCAGTCAAACGCTGTAAGCCTGATAACTGATTTACCAGGTTCCCAATTGCCTGTTGCTCCGGTGCTGCTACGGGTGCAGCGAACGCTGTAGTACTCATTACAGGAGCAAGCACTGAGGCGCTGAGTGTAATAGCACACATGGTTTTACGAAGCATATTCATGTCATCACCTTTTTAGTTGCTGTAAGATAACTTGCTAGCCTTTCAATTAATCCAGCTAAACAAGCTCTTCATTCAAGACTTATATTAACCGACAAACTTTGTGCTAATCATTGAGAAAATAAGATATTTTGTTATGTTATTCATGTTGTTTGTAGAATTTCATTCATCATCATGAAGACAATATTGATGTATTTCCATAAAAAAAGCCCACAAAATGTGGGCTTTTTCTTAAGCTAAAACTTAAACAGTTTCAACTTTTACGTAGCGACGGCCAAATTGACCTTTCACTTCGAATTTTACTACGCCGTCAGCAGTAGCAAATAAAGTATGGTCACGACCCATACCAACATTTGCACCAGCGTGGAATTCAGTACCACGTTGACGAACGATGATGTTACCAGCAGTTACAGTTTGACCACCGTAAACTTTAACACCTAACATTTTTGGGTTTGAATCACGACCGTTCTTCGTCGATCCACCGGCTTTTTTAGTTGCCATGTCTCTTACTCCTCGTGATTAGCCTGAAATACCAGTAATTTTCAACTCAGTGAACCATTGACGGTGACCTTGTTGTTTACGGTAGTGTTTACGACGACGCATTTTGATGATGCGGATTTTGTCGTGACGACCATGACCAATCACTTCTGCAGTTACTTTAGCGCCAGCTACAACTGGAGCACCGATTTGAATGTTGTCACCGTTTACAACCATTAATACATCATCAAATGTAATAGTTGCGCCAGATTCAGCCTTCAATAATTCAACTTTAAGGGTTTCACCCTCAACTACACGGTGCTGTTTACCACCGCTTTGGATTACTGCGTACATAACGTACTCCAATCAGCCCGTGTCGTCGTGCCGATAAAGGGATATATCGATCTTAAAACGAACGCCACTGGGGTTATACAAGGCGACAGATTTTAAGTGAAATTTGATCAAACGACAAGTGCTTTATCTTTAACTAAGCAACAGAAGCCATCATTCTTACATAATAAAAATAGCTTCAATTTGATTTTAGTACTTTTCATTGATTCTGAATGGAATTTAAAATACAGTTCCAAACACAACTTGCAACAAGAACAAGCTGTATTCATGTTGACGTTATTAAAATTTATTGTTTTGTCGGAAACACATCGTTTTGCCGAAATAAAGAACAAAGAACTCTTCATGAACATACAAATGATTAATATCAATTGCTTGTTTCCCTGTTTAATGCACTTTTAATTGATACACTAACGCCACTTATCTACCAATACGGGGTTTTTCTTCATATGGTCATCGATTTTAAGCAAGACATTCTCGCTCCTGTTGCTACAGACTTTGCTGCGATGGATCACTTGATTAATGAAGGAATTAGCTCAAAAGTCGGCTTGGTCATGTCAGTGAGTAAACATGTAGTTGAAGCTGGCGGCAAACGTATGCGCCCAATCATGTGTTTACTTGCAGCACGCGCTTGCGGCCTCGACAATATGCAAAATGCACAGCGTCTGGCAGCTATTATTGAAATGCTTCATACCGCAACTTTAGTGCATGATGATGTAGTTGATGAATCTGGACTTCGCCGTGGTCGTCCTACTGCAAATGCAACATGGAACAATCAAACGGCCGTATTGGTTGGTGACTTCCTTATTGCCCGCGCTTTTGACCTTTTGGTTGATTTAAACAACATGACCTTATTAAAAGACTTCTCAACAGGTACATGTGAAATTGCTGAAGGTGAGGTATTACAGCTCCAATCTCAGCATCAACCGGATACAACCGAAGAAACATATTTAAAAATTATTCACGGGAAAACTTCTCGTTTATTTGAACTTGCAACCGAAGGTGCAGCTATTTTGGCTGGGCAAGAAGCTTACCGCGAACCTTTAAGATTATTTGCAGGCCATTTCGGAAATGCATTCCAGATTATTGACGATATTTTAGACTACACTTCAGATGCTGAAACATTAGGTAAAAATATTGGTGATGATTTAATGGAAGGTAAACCGACTTTACCGTTAATTTCAGCATTAGCACATTCAACCGGTGAAGAGCATGCCATTATCAGACGCAGTATTGCGACTGGTGGTGTTGACCAATTACCTAAAGTGATTGAAATTGTGCAAAAGTCTGGTGCTTTAGACTATTGCCAGCGCCGTGCCCAAGAAGAAACAGAAGCAGCACTGCAAGCCTTATCAATCTTGCCTGATACACCTTATCGTCAAGCGTTGATTAATTTAACTCGGCTTGCATTACATCGAATACAGTAGATATTATTTTGCCTATGCATATAAATTTTTCAGAACATTTTTTTAAAATCCAGAAACAGCTTGAAAACCCTCAAGCTGTTATTGACGAAAATATTCTCATTGACCTAGTCAATGCTTTACGGCCATCCGATCCTCAAGATACGGATGAAATAGAGCAAAAAATACAAGCCTTTATTGATAGTCTATTACTTACTCCTACCGCTCCAGCTCTTTTACAAACCTTTTTATTACGCCTCATTAATCAATATAAGCAAGTCAGCTTATATGCAGATAGTGGTATTTTGTCTTTAGATGGCTTCTGGAACCAGCTTGGGCAAAGACTTGGCGGTCACTTTCTGCCACTTATTGAAGATGCAAGTCAGCTTAAAATTCTGATTGGAAAAATTTTCTATTTAGAAAGTGATTCAATCTGGTTAAACAATGTCGATGACAAGGATTGGGCAACTTTGTTCGGACTTATTGGGCAAAGTAACAGTAATGTCGATGAAAAGCATGCCATTCAGCGAGAAATGATTAAGGCTATTACTGTCTTATCTTACCGTATTAGTGGTATCGGTCTTTATCCTGAATTTATTAACGCTCAACCTGAATTAACCGAATATGAATCGCCATTTTTGGTACAAAACCGTGAAATTATTGAGTTTATAGAGAAGTACAAAAAACAGGATATTTCTAGCAACGACATTGCTGTGCTTCCACCTCCTGATGCCTCTCAAGCATTTGTAATGCTAGAGCAGTGTCGAGACGTCGTTTTAAAAATACGCCGAGCGACCAAAAGAATCGGTGTAAGTTTAAGTTTGACCTATCTTTTGTCTTTACTTGAACAGTGTTTAGATCGGATTGAATTATTACTCTATCTAGTTGTAGATGATAGCGAGGGACGCTACGTTTCTTTAGGAAACTTAATTTCAGACTTAACTAAAGCACATTATAGTGAAAAAAGTGTTCGCTCGTTACTCAGCACGACCAGTGAGCTTATTGCCTTTCAAGTCACAGAGAATGCAAGCCGTACTGGCGAACACTATGTAAGTACAGACACCAAAGGCTTTTGGGGCATGTATAAAGCCGCTGCTGGTGCAGGTGTGATTATTGCCTGTATGGCCTCATTAAAAATTCTTGCTGCACGTATGACTATGGCTCCGCTCATGCAAGCCTTTACGTTCAGTATGAACTATTCACTGGGCTTTATTCTGATTCATGTATTGCACTTTACTGTTGCAACAAAACAACCCGCAATGACGGCTGCCGCACTTGCAGCCACAGTTCAGCAACGTAAAGGCTCTAAAACTGCACAAATTGCAGAATTAGCCGCACTTATTATCAATATTATTCGAACTCAGTTTATTGCTATTTTGGGTAATATTTCGATTGCAATTCCTACTGCTGCTCTTATTACCTTTGCTTGGCAGTTCTATCTTGATGAGCCTTTATTAACTCATACCAAGGCAACTTATCTATTACATAGCCTAAACCCTTTTACCTCATTAGCCGTTCCGCATGCAGCGATTGCTGGGGTGTGTTTGTTTTTATCTGGCCTTATTGCGGGCTACTTCGACAACATGGCAGTTTATAGAAAAGTAGGACCCCGTTTAAAAGCACATCGACGTTTAAGAAACTTATTTGGACAAGAACGCCTGAACCGTTTTGCAGAATATATTGAACGTAATTTAGGGGCGCTCGCAGGTAATTTCCTATTTGGCGTAATGTTAGGAAGTATGGGAACAATTGGCTTTATTTTGGGCCTACCTCTAGATATTCGTCACATTGCCTTTGCGTCAGCGAACTTCATTCAAGGTTTAATGACTATTAATGGTAGTCCTGATATTGGCTTGATTATAGTTTCATTTTTAGGCGTACTCTGTATTGGTCTCACCAACTTATTTGTGAGTTTCACACTCACTATTATTGTGGCATTACGTGCACGTCGAGTTCGCTTTGAACAATGGAAGCCATTAGCCAAACTGGTCATGACCCATTTTCTTACCCGACCAAGTGACTTCTTCTGGCCACCGAAACAGCCTCTAGAATTAGAAGAAAATGCCCAAGCCAATAGCGGAAAAAAAGCAGAACATTAAATGTTTTGCTTTGTACACAAAATGTGATGTCCGTCAATTTTGTTGTGATTGTTTTTCCAAATGTTAAAAAAATTTCAAAATGAATTTACGATGATCTATCAGGCTTGAAAAAAAGTGTACTGGCAAGTACACTTTCAACGGCGTTCAATAGTGAAAAACTATATGAATAAGCAAAGGTGTGTTTATGCCCTATCTATTGCTTTGTATTGGTTGCGTTTTTTTAGGATTAGGTGTTCTTGGTCTTTTTGTACCAAGTCTTCAATCTTTGGACTTGCTCACCGTTCAAACATTGAGTCACCATCGTTTAGATTATCTTAATAGTATAACCACCTTTCTTGCACGCGTAGGCGGCATGCCTTTTGTATGTTTTTTATCCTTTCTAGTATGTATATATTTAGCATGGTATAAAAAATATATTACTGTTATTTTCATTAGCTTGGGAGTTATTGGCAGTATCACCATGGGTTGGCTGCTCAAGTGGTGTGTTAACCGGCCTAGACCTCCTGAGGCATATCATATTGTTGAAAGTTACGGTGCATCGTTCCCAAGTGCACATAGTGTTTATGCATCAACACTGGCTTGTCTGGCAATGATTATGTTATGCCATAAGCACAACATTAACTCTCCTTATATTGTTTTGATCTCCTGTCTTTGGTTTGTGTGTATGGGGCTTTCAAGAATATATGCAGGAGTTCATTTCCCAACAGACGTACTCGCTGGTTGGGGCATTGGTTTTATTTGGATTGCACTGCTTTGGCTCTGGTTATTACAAACACAAAGTAGGTTAAGTAAAAAACAAATATATTTTTAGATTTTATCTAAACGAGGTGGAACAATGATGTCGGCTAAGCTTTGGGCACCAGCCCTTACTGCTTGCGCATTAGCAACAAGTATCGCGCTTGTTGGTTGTAGCAAAGGCTCCGATGAGAAACAGCAAGCTGCTGCTGCTCAGAAAATGCCGCCTGCAGAAGTAGGTGTTATTGTTGCTCAACCACAAAGTGTTGAACAAAGCGTTGAGCTTTCAGGCCGTACTTCAGCATATCAAATTTCTGAAGTTCGTCCTCAGACAAGTGGCGTGATTTTAAAACGCTTATTTGCTGAAGGAAGCTATGTTCGTGAAGGTCAGGCGCTTTATGAGCTCGACTCTAGAACGAACCGTGCAACGTTAGAAAATGCAAAAGCATCACTCCTACAACAACAGGCAAATCTAGCTTCACTACGTACCAAGTTAAATCGTTATAAACAACTTGTTTCTAGTAATGCTGTGTCTAAACAGGAATATGATGACTTACTTGGTCAAGTTAATGTTGCAGAAGCACAAGTTGCAGCAGCTAAGGCTCAAGTAACAAATGCAAATGTAGATCTTGGTTATTCTACAATTCGCTCTCCTATTTCTGGCCAATCTGGTCGTTCTTCAGTAACGGCTGGTGCTTTGGTTACTGCAAACCAGACTGACCCGTTGGTAACGATTCAACAGTTAGATCCTATCTATGTTGATATTAATCAGTCTAGTGCTGAGTTATTGCGTTTACGTCAACAACTAAGCAAAGGTAGTTTAAATAACAGTAACAACACGAAAGTAAAATTAAAGCTTGAAGATGGTTCTACCTATCCAATCGAAGGGCAACTTGCTTTTTCTGACGCTTCTGTAAACCAAGATACAGGAACAATTACATTACGTGCCGTATTCTCTAACCCGAATCATTTATTGCTTCCGGGTATGTATACCACTGCGCAAATTGTTCAGGGCGTTGTTCCAAATGCTTACCTGATTCCTCAAGCTGCCATTACTCGTTTACCTACAGGACAAGCTGTAGCGATGCTTGTTAATGCTAAAGGGGTTGTTGAGAGCCGTCCTGTTGAAACCTCTGGTGTTCAAGGACAAAACTGGATTGTGACTAACGGCTTAAAAGCCGGCGATAAAGTCATTGTTGATGGTGTTGCCAAAGTTAAAGAAGGGCAAGAAGTATCAGCAAAACCTTATCAAGCTCAACCAGCAAACTCTCAAGGTGCAGCACCAAATGCTGCGAAACCGGCTCAATCAGGTAAACCTCAAGCAGAACAGAAAGCAGCTTCAAATGCATAAGGGGTAGATTGAATGGCACAATTTTTTATTCATCGCCCCATATTTGCGTGGGTGATTGCATTAGTCATTATGTTGGCGGGTATTCTTACGCTAACAAAAATGCCTATTGCACAATATCCAACGATTGCACCACCAACCGTAACGATTGCTGCGACTTATCCTGGTGCATCGGCTGAAACAGTTGAAAATACTGTAACCCAGATCATTGAACAACAAATGAATGGTCTTGATGGCTTACGTTATATTTCATCTAACAGTGCTGGTAATGGTCAGGCATCTATTCAATTAAACTTTGAACAAGGTGTTGACCCTGATATTGCACAGGTTCAAGTTCAAAACAAATTGCAATCTGCAACTGCGCTTTTACCTGAAGATGTACAACGTCAAGGTGTAACAGTTACTAAATCTGGTGCGAGCTTCTTGCAAGTTATTGCATTCTATTCACCAGATAACAACCTGTCAGACTCTGACATTAAAGACTATGTAAACTCGTCAATTAAAGAACCGCTTAGCCGTGTTGCCGGTGTTGGTGAGGTACAGGTCTTTGGTGGCTCATACGCAATGCGTATCTGGCTTGATCCAGCTAAATTAACAAGCTATCAACTTACTCCTAGTGATATTGCAACTGCCTTACAAGCGCAGAACTCGCAAGTTGCTGTAGGTCAGTTAGGTGGTGCTCCGGCTGTACAAGGTCAAGTTCTTAACGCAACAGTAAATGCACAAAGCTTATTGCAGACTCCTGAGCAGTTTAAAAATATCTTCTTAAAGAACACAGCATCAGGTGCTGAGGTTCGATTAAAAGATGTTGCTCGCGTAGAATTAGGTTCGGATAACTATCAATTTGACTCGAAGTTTAACGGTAAACCGGCAGCTGGTCTTGCAATTAAAATTGCCACAGGTGCTAACGCACTCGACACAGCCGAAGCAGTTGAACAACGTTTATCTGAACTACGTAAGAACTATCCAACAGGTCTTGCAGATAAACTGGCTTATGACACGACTCCATTTATCCGTCTTTCAATTGAAAGTGTAGTACACACATTAATTGAAGCCGTGATTTTGGTATTCATTGTCATGTTCCTATTCTTACAAAACTGGCGTGCAACGATTATTCCAACGCTTGCAGTTCCAGTAGTTGTATTAGGTACATTTGCGGTCATTAATATCTTTGGCTTCTCAATTAACACCTTAACCATGTTCGCTATGGTATTGGCAATCGGTCTTCTGGTCGATGACGCCATTGTTGTAGTCGAAAACGTTGAACGTGTGATGAGTGAAGACCATACCGATCCGGTTACGGCCACTTCTCGCTCAATGCAGCAGATTTCTGGTGCGTTAGTAGGTATTACCAGCGTATTGACAGCGGTATTCGTACCAATGGCTTTCTTTGGTGGTACAACAGGTGTAATTTACCGCCAGTTCTCGATTACTCTTGTAACTGCAATGGTTCTGTCGTTAATTGTAGCGTTGACGTTCACACCGGCACTTTGTGCAACTATCTTGAAACAGCATGATCCTAATAAAGAACCAAGCAATAATATCTTTGCGCGTTTCTTTAGAAGCTTTAACAATGGTTTTGACCGCATGTCGCATAGCTACCAAAATGGTGTTAGCCGCATGCTTAAAGGCAAAATCTTCTCTGGCGTGCTCTATGCTGTTGTAGTTGCCCTTTTAGTCTTCTTGTTCCAAAAACTCCCGTCTTCATTCTTACCAGAAGAAGATCAGGGTGTGGTCATGACACTTGTACAATTACCACCAAATGCAACGCTTGACCGTACCGGTAAAGTGATTGACACCATGACTAACTTCTTTATGAATGAAAAAGATACCGTGGAATCTATTTTCACTGTTTCTGGTTTCTCATTCACAGGTGTTGGTCAAAACGCGGGTATTGGCTTCGTTAAGTTGAAAGACTGGAGCAAACGTACGACACCAGAAACTCAAATTGGTTCATTGATTCAGCGTGGTATGGCATTAAATATGATCATTAAAGATGCATCATACGTTATGCCGTTACAGCTTCCAGCAATGCCTGAACTTGGTGTAACTGCCGGATTTAACTTGCAGCTTAAAGATTCAAGTGGTCAAGGCCATGAGAAACTGATTGCAGCTCGTAACACGATTTTAGGTTTGGCATCACAAGATAAACGTCTTGTAGGTGTGCGTCCAAATGGTCAGGAAGATACTCCTCAGTATCAAATTAATGTAGATCAGGCTCAAGCTGGTGCTATGGGCGTTAGTATTGCCGAAATCAACAATACAATGCGTATTGCATGGGGTGGCTCATACATTAACGATTTCGTTGACCGTGGTCGTGTGAAAAAAGTTTATGTTCAAGGTGATGCGGGCAGCCGTATGATGCCTGAAGACTTAAACAAATGGTATGTACGTAATAACAAAGGTGAGATGGTTCCATTCTCGGCATTTGCTACAGGCGAATGGACGTATGGTTCTCCACGTCTCGAACGTTATAACGGCGTGTCATCGGTTAACATTCAAGGTACACCTGCACCTGGCGTGAGCTCTGGTGATGCCATGAAAGCAATGGAAGAAATTATTGGTAAGTTACCATCTATGGGCTTACAAGGTTTCGACTATGAATGGACAGGCTTATCACTTGAAGAACGTGAGTCTGGTGCTCAAGCGCCGTTCTTATACGCACTTTCATTGTTAATCGTATTCCTTTGCTTGGCTGCACTATATGAAAGCTGGTCAATTCCGTTCTCGGTTTTACTTGTGGTACCACTTGGTGTCATTGGTGCAATCGTATTGACCTACTTGGGCATGATTATTAAAGGAGATCCAAATCTCTCAAATAACATTTACTTCCAGGTAGCGATTATTGCGGTTATCGGTCTTTCTGCAAAAAATGCGATCTTGATTGTTGAATTCGCAAAAGAATTGCAGGAAAAAGGTGAAGATCTACTTGATGCAACCTTACATGCTGCAAAAATGCGTTTACGTCCAATTATCATGACCACCCTTGCCTTCGGTTTCGGTGTACTTCCACTTGCACTTTCAACAGGTGCCGGTGCAGGAAGTCAGCACTCTGTAGGCTTTGGTGTACTTGGTGGCGTACTCAGCGCGACGTTCTTAGGTATCTTCTTTATCCCTGTATTCTATGTGTGGATTCGTAGTATCTTTAAGTACAAACCAAAAACCATAAACACTCAGGAGCATAAATCGTGATGCAAAAAGTATGGTCTATTTCAGGTCGTAGCATTGCGGTATCTGCACTTGCGCTTGCTTTGGCAGCTTGTCAAAGCATGCGCGGCCCAGAACCAGTCGTGAAAACCGATATACCACAAAGCTATGCATATAACAGCGCTTCTGGTACGTCTATTGCTGAACAGGGTTATAAACAGTTCTTTGCTGACCCGCGTTTGCTTGAAGTGATTGATTTGGCTCTTGCCAATAACCGTGACTTACGTACAGCAACGCTCAATATTGAACGTGCTCAACAGCAATATCAGATTACACAGAACAACCAGCTTCCAACAATCGGAGCAAGTGGTAGTGCAATTCGTCAGGTTTCTCAAAGCCGTGATCCGAATAATCCCTACTCTACTTATCAAGTAGGTTTGGGTGTAACTGCTTATGAGCTAGATTTCTGGGGTCGTGTTCGTAGCCTTAAAGATGCTGCTTTAGATAGTTATCTTGCAACACAAAGTGCTCGTGATTCGACTCAAATCAGTCTGATTAGCCAAGTTGCTCAAGCATGGTTAAATTATTCGTTTGCAACAGCAAACTTAAGACTGGCAGAGCAAACGCTTAAAGCCCAGTTAGATTCTTACAATCTCAACAAAAAACGTTTTGATGTAGGTATCGACAGTGAAGTTCCATTACGTCAAGCACAGATTTCTGTAGAAACTGCGCGTAATGATGTAGCAAACTACAAAACTCAAATTGCTCAAGCACAAAACTTGTTGAACTTGCTTGTAGGCCAACCTGTTCCACAAAACTTGTTACCTACACAACCTGTAAAACGCATTGCTCAACAAAATGTGTTTACTGCCGGTTTACCAAGTGACTTGTTAAATAACCGTCCAGATGTAAAAGCTGCTGAATACAACTTAAGCGCTGCGGGTGCGAATATCGGTGCTGCAAAAGCACGTTTATTCCCAACCATTAGCTTAACGGGTTCGGCTGGTTATGCATCAACTGACTTAAGTGATCTATTTAAGTCTGGTGGTTTTGTATGGTCAGTTGGTCCAAGCTTAGATTTACCAATCTTTGACTGGGGTACACGCCGTGCCAATGTAAAAATTTCTGAAACCGATCAGAAAATTGCATTGTCTGATTATGAAAAATCAGTTCAATCTGCGTTCCGTGAAGTTAATGACGCGCTTGCAACTCGTGCCAACATTGGTGAGCGTTTAACAGCACAACAACGTCTAGTAGAAGCGACTAACCGCAACTACACACTTTCAAATGCCCGCTTCCGTGCTGGTATTGATAGTTACTTGACTGTTCTTGATGCGCAGCGTTCTTCATATGCAGCTGAACAAGGTTTGTTATTGCTTCAACAAGCAAACTTAAACAACCAAATCGAGTTATACAAAACTCTAGGTGGTGGTTTAAAAGCAAATACTTCAGATACAGTGGTACACCAACCATCTAGTGCTGAACTTAAAAAGCAATAAGTTTTAAATCACTTTCTTATAAAAGCTCACTTCGGTGGGCTTTTTTATTGCAACTCATCTGAATATTTTTTATCTTGAAAGCTTAAGAAATTTAGTTTGATAAAAAACAATGTTATTAAGTAATTTAGAAAGTGTTCCAGGCCATCAAATTTTAAAGCAACTTGATGTTGTTTACGGGAGTACCGTCCGTAGTAAGCATGTGGGTCGCGACTTGATGGCAAGTTTAAAGAATATTGTAGGTGGTGAACTTACGGGTTATACCGAATTATTAGAAGAATCTCGCCAAGAGGCTATGCAACGTATGATTGTAAAAGCCCAGCAACTTGGTGCCAATGCAATTGTTGGTATTCGTTTTTCTACCTCAAATATTGCCCAAGGTGCTTCTGAATTATTTGTATATGGCACAGCAGTAGTTGTGCAGCCAGCACCTCATCTACCCGATCCATTTAGTGCATAGGTAGAAAATGGAAAATCTTATTTTTCAGCTTGTTATTTTTCTCATTCTTTTCAGTATTGGTTGGGCTTTTGGTCGCCATATTGAACGAAAACATTTAAATGAGCTTCTAGAAAAAGAGCAACAATTTGCCCATATCAGAATTGATACCAATCGTTTTGCCACAAGCGACCAGTTGGGACATTTTATTAGCAGTAATGTGGTTATTTCGCATGACTACTTTAAATATGTACTGGCCTCTATAAAAAATATTTTAGGCGGTCGGCTGACCAGTTATGAAAGTATTGTTGAACGTGCTCGCCGCGAGGCGATTGTACGACTAAAACAACAAGCTCAAAGTGTCGGTGCCAATCACATTATGGGAGTTCGGCTGAGTACAACCGAACTGGGTATGCAAGGTGGAATGGTAGAGGTATTTGCCTACGGAACAGCAGTCAAAGATTAACACTGCCCCATAGCAGAAAAATGTATACGCGAATTGCCAATATTTTTAGTTAAGTGTTGGCAAATTCCGGTAATTTTCCATATGCCCTGTTGTTTTGCCAAAGTAAAATAATAGCGACCAAAAGAATGAAAATAATCATTTTCCGAAAAACGATAAATTTGATAATTACATTCTAACCATGCTTGATCTTGTTCAATCCGAATAAGAGGATTGCTTAAATTGTGCTGTAGCCGCAAATGTGACAAAGCTTGTTGCCGTGAACCTTTATATTCATGACAAGACACCACACATAAAGGCTCCCCTCTAAACTGCAAATAGTCCACCTCAAGTTGATCGGCTAACAACTCATCAAACGCATCCCAATTTTTCTGGTCAAAGACCAATTGAAAACGCGTAATGACCTCTAAAATACGATGGTAGTCTTGATCCATGGTGAACCTTCTATGCGGGTTTTTCCATCAATTTAGCACGGCGAAATCTTTTTTTTATTTCACTTTTGTTTTCCGGATCATTTTATAGAGTAGTTTCGGTGACATACGGGAAACCATCACGCCTAATTTTTCTTTAGTACCGCCCACTACAATATATTCCTGTCCTTGCATTAATGCCTTAACTGACTGTTCTGCAAAAACATCGGCTTCTAGTCCATTTTCGATTGCTTCGTCTTGATGGCCTTGAGGTTGCCCTGCACCATTTAGTGCATTAAACGAAACATTAGTTTTTACAAAGCCCGGGAAAATAACCGAAACTTCAACACCCTGATCGGCAACCTCAGCACGTAAACTGTTAGCCCACATGTGAATAGCAGCTTTAGCAGCCGAATAACTGGCACGGTACTGCGTACCTAAAAGCCCTGCTACACTCGACACAAATACGACTCGGCCAGACTTTTGTTTAAGCATGGTCGGTAACACAGTTTTGGTTAATGCGACTTGTGAAAAATAATCGACTTCCATAATGGCCCGTTCTGTTGCCATTGTGGTGTCTTGAATAAGAGCACGTTGACTTAAACCCGCATTATTAATAAGCCAGTCAATTCGTCCTTTTGCTTTTAAAATCTGCTCATAAGCCTCTTGAACTTGCTCTTGATTGGTAATGTCTGCAACTACCGACAAGTGCTGATCCGGATGGAGTAAACCAACGCGAACTTCTTCTAACTCTTCAAAGCGACGCGAAGTTAAAATCACTTGAGCACCTTGCAAAGCAAACTCACCAGCTAAAGCTTTACCTAAACCGGAAGATGCTCCCGTAATCCACACCACTTTATTTTGCAAAGTATCAAGTTTGGCCATTTTAACTTCCTATTATCTTTTTAAATTATGCTGCTTGATGCATGAAGGCCAAAAAGTGGTTGATATAGTGAGTTGCGGTCGTTTGATCAACCTGCGTCCCCAATTTTTCCAAACGTTTATAGCCCAAATGCGTTGTCATATTAATGACCCCATTTAGGGTTTTATCGACAACCAAATTAAATTTTAAACGTTTTTTAGGTTCACGTACTAGGCTTGTTACACCTAAATCCACAATTTGAATTAAGGTCTGAAAAGCTTTTTCTACGCTTTGCATATTGCCCTCACGTATTTGTTCCGTCAGCGTTTGGGCCTGTTGTACAAGTTGAGGTGTGATCGGGTATGTAATATAAACCTCTTGCTCACGTTCTTTCATGAGTGAGGTCATATAATCAACTAGAGGTAAAAGTCTTTCATTACCGAAAAAAGAGACTGACCAAGGCATATATTTTCGGAAAGTATCTAAAATTTGCTGAAGAACTTTCTCGGACTCATACCGCTGCTTTTCAGTCATAGTCGAGTTATCTTGCTCATCCTTTAACAATACAGAGAAAACTTGCTCAATAATTTCACACGACAAATCGGAAAGAACATCCCCCAATACTTTCGACTGGCTTTCTCTTACCCCAGCATGTAATTTCTCTCGAATTGAAGCAAATTGGGTATAGGTTGAATCGGAAATCTTTAAAAAAACTTTGTAGCTCATGTGTCGCATCCCTTTTCAATTCTTTTGTAATTTTTCTGCCGTGCCGCTACACGATTAAATTGTGATCCATGCTTCATAAATCTACCGTTTTTTGAAAAAAATACAAAACCGTTTATCTGTTTTCAGCACATTAATTTCGAGGCAATTTTTTGCTACAATAGATGCAATTTTTTATGCATATTCGATCTAAGCTACTATGACTGACGCTCAAACCGCTCAAAATATTGCCACCACCTACGATCCAACCGAGATCGAAAAGAAGTGGTACAAAACGTGGGAAGAACAAGGTTACTTCAAACCTTCTGGTCACGGTGAATCATTCTGTATCATGATTCCACCACCAAACGTCACTGGTAGTTTGCACATGGGCCATGGCTTTAACAATGCCATTATGGATGCCCTCACCCGTTATAACCGTATGATGGGTAAAAACACTTTGTGGCAACCGGGTACTGACCATGCTGGTATTGCAACTCAAATGGTTGTTGAGCGTCAACTTGGCTTACAAGGTATCACTCGTCACGACTTAGGCCGTGAAAAGTTCATCGAAAAAGTTTGGGAATGGAAAGAACAATCTGGCGGCACAATTACCAAACAAATTCGTCGTTTAGGTTCGTCTGTAGACTGGTCACGTGAACGCTTCACGATGGATGAAGGTTTATCAAACGCCGTTAAAGAAGTATTCGTTCGATTACACGAAGACGGTTTAATTTACCGCGGTAAGCGCCTAGTAAACTGGGACCCTAAACTTCAAACTGCGCTTTCTGACCTTGAAGTAGAAAGCAAAGAAGAAAAAGGTTCACTTTGGCACTTTAAATATTTCTTTGAAGATAAATCAGTTAAAACTCAAGATGGCAAAGACTATCTCGTAGTTGCAACGACTCGTCCTGAAACTTTACTTGGTGATACTGCTGTTGCTGTTCACCCTGAAGATGAGCGTTATGCGCACCTTGTTGGTAAAAATATTGTATTGCCAATCACTGGTCGTTTAATTCCAATCGTTGCTGACGACTACGTTGAAAAAGACTTTGGTACGGGCTGTGTAAAAATCACCCCTGCTCACGACTTTAACGACTATGAGTTAGGTAAACGCAATAGCTTGCCAATCATTAATATCTTCAACAAAAACGCCGAAGTTTTAGGTGAGTTTGAATATATTGCCAAAGCTGGTGAACAAATTTCTAAAACCATTACTGCACCTGCAGACTACGCTGGTTTAGAGCGCTTCGAAGCACGTAAAAAATTAGTTGCTCAAGCGGAAGCTGAAGGCTGGTTAGACCAAATCCAACCGTATGACTTAAAAGCGCCACGTGGCGACCGTTCAGGCGTGATCATTGAGCCATTACTTACTGACCAATGGTACGTAAAAATTGCTCCGCTTGCTGAGCCTGCAATTGAAGCAGTTCAAGATGGCCGTATTAAGTTTGTTCCAGAGCAGTACAGCAACATGTACATGGCATGGATGCGTGACATTCAAGACTGGTGTATTTCACGTCAGCTTTGGTGGGGTCACCGTATTCCAGCTTGGTACGATGCTGATGGCAACATCTATGTTGGCCGTAGCGAAGAAGAAGTTCGCGCGAAAAATAACATCGCGGCTGATGTTGAGCTTAAACAAGACGAAGACGTACTTGATACATGGTTCTCATCTGCACTTTGGACATTCTCAACTTTAGGCTGGCCAGAACAAACGCCTGAACTCAAAACTTTCCACCCGACTGACGTGTTGGTGACTGGTTTTGACATTATCTTCTTCTGGGTTGCCCGCATGATCATGATGACCATGCACTTCATGAAAAATGAAGATGGTTCATCTCAAATTCCATTTAAGACGGTTTACGTTCACGGCTTGGTACGTGATGGTGAAGGTCAAAAAATGTCGAAGTCTAAAGGTAACGTTCTTGACCCATTAGACTTGATTGACGGTATCGATTTAGAAAGCTTAGTCGCAAAACGTACGACTGGCCTAATGAACCCGAAAGATGCTGCGAAGATTGAAAAATCAACGCGTAAAGAATTCCCAGAAGGCATTAATGCTTATGGTACTGACGCAGTTCGTTTCACGTTCTGTGCCCTTGCAAACACGGGTCGTGACATTAAGTTCGACTTAAAACGTGTTGAAGGCTACCGTAACTTCTGTAACAAAATCTGGAACGCAACGCGTTTCGTTCTGATGAATGTTGAAGGCCAAACTGTTGGTACCGACGCTCGTCCTGATCTTTGGGAACTTCCAGAACAATGGATTATCAGCCGTCTGCAAAAAGCTGAAGCTGCTGTACACCAAGCGTTTGCAACGTATCGTTTAGACCTTGCTGCTCAAGCGATTTACGACTTTATCTGGAATGAATACTGCGACTGGTACGTTGAGTTAACTAAACCAGTTTTAAACGATGCAGAAGTTTCAGAAGAACGTAAAGCAGAAGTACGTCGCGTGTTGCTTGCTGTGATGGAAGCTTCATTACGTTTGGCTCATCCATTAATGCCGTATTTGACAGAAGAAATCTGGCAAACACTTGCACCAATGCTTGGTCAAGGCGGCCCAACCATTATGACTGCTCAATATCCTATTCCTGAGCAAGCAAAAATCAATGAACAAGCTGAAGCAGATATGCAATGGCTTCAAGGTTTGATTGGTGCAGTACGTAACATTCGCGGTGAGTTAGGCTTAGGTAATGCGCGCTTGTTGCCAGTATTACTTCAAAACACATCTGCCGCTGAACGTGAACAAATCATTCGTATTGAAGCATTGTTCAAAGCATTGGCTAAAGTTGAAAGCATTGAGTTCTTGAATCAAGACCAAGAACCACCTTTATCTTGCTCTAGCGTTGTTAGCCATGCATCGGTATTTGTACCAATGAAAGGCTTAATCGACCCTAAAGCTGAGCTTGCTCGTTTGCAGAAAGACTTGGATAAAATCCAAAAGCAACACGACCAAATTGCGGGCAAACTTGCAAATGAAGGCTTTGTATCTAAAGCACCAGCAGCGGTTGTTGAAGGTGAAAAAGCGAAGCTTGCTGAGTTTGCTGCTCAGTTAGATAAAGTTAAAGCGAATATGGAGCAAATTGCTGCGCTTTAATACAGTAGTTTGATTCAAAAAAATCCCCTCTTAGTGAGGGGATTTTTGTTGGAAATAATTACAACTCAGTTCAGAAAGACATATATTTTCAAGCTTTGATATAAACCTATTAGATAACCAAGTCAAATATTGATCAAAAATATAAGTTCAATAAAATCTTAACCTATTAATTTAATGTCTTAAAAATATCAATCAATTTTATACACACTAAATAATAGTTTTCCATTTGCAGAGATTGCCCAATATAAGTGATCATTTTTCTGACTTTCTTCTAAAATAATGAATTTATTTTGCTGGCAAACTTGTTCAACTAAACCAATATTTTTTTCTGAACCATACACATTAAAAGAATCATGTCTTTCAAAATCATCATGATCCCTTAGCAATTCAGGTGGTTGAACATAATGAATGTTGGAGTTAAATGTTTTCCAACGTTTTTTTATAGTTGGCTTAATACATTCAACTGTTGAATAGGTAATTTTCTTCTGGCCTTGCAACTGCTTTTTAGATAAAAAATTTACTTTAGTTTTATTATCTAAGGGATAGACTACAATCCAATAACCTTCGTCAGATGAATCTAGCCTTTGATAAAAAAATATTGATTTTGTCAGATTAGGAAAGATTTTATGATCATATAAAATACTATTTTTCAATCTTTTCTTATTTAAACTCTCTTCAAAAAAATTATCCGCCATACATACTAAAAAAATTATTACAATTAAAAAACTTACAATTGAAATAAAGACATAAATTACTAACATTAAAATTATACTTAAAAATTTTTTTAGCATAAAAACTCAACTTCAAAACTAGAAAAGGCCCCCATAGGCCTAATTTCTTAGAGCTATATTAAATAGCCCCCAATTTTTTAAAATTCCCCAAATCATCACTACTAATATCACAGCACCATATAAATTCTGAAAGTTAATTATTGGTGTTATTAATTAATAATTTTAGAGAGTTTGCCAAAGAAACTAAAGCGCCCCATGCCCCAACAACGTCTCTAACCCACTCACCTTTTTCATATGCTTTAAACGTTCCTTTTCCCACTTCACCTGCTGCTTTAACTCAGCACAGTCAGTATCTACAGCTTTATACACATCACTGATATGCACATGCTCTGCTTTTACATTCTTGGCTAACTGAAACGAATCTAAAATCTCGGCAATTTGACTTTCAAGCTGCTGACTTTGTGCATCCAAAGCCAGTTTATAAAACCTCAACTGCTCCGCAGATAATTCTTTAGTGCCTAGCCCTTTATTCTGTTCAAGCTGTAACTGGAGTTTGAGTAAATAAAACAAATCCTGCTTTTCGTAGGCCTGACTTGCTTGTTGGAACAGCTCAGTTTTTTCTTCTTTTTTGGTTTCATCCTGCTCACGGTCTGGGTGAATCATCGCGGCAATTTTTAAATAAACTGTTTTGAGTGACTGGGCTGCCATTTGCTCAGCTTGTTCACGTTTTTGTTGCTGTCTTTGCTGTTTAGCTTGTTCCCGCGCTTGTTGTTGCTCAGCCGCATACCGTTCAAAGTCTTCTTCTAACTCTAAACCTTGATCAATGCTTTCTTCATATTCAGATTTTATTGACTGAGCTTTTCTATTCTTTTTTGCCGATTCCGCTGCATGTTGCTGATAAAAGTTATCGATCTGTTTTACTAACTCCACCTGTTCAGCAGATAACATTTTTGAGCGCTTCAACATGTGTGCAAGCTGGGCAATTTTTTCATCGAGTTGTAGTATATCCGCTTTGGAAAACTCATGGCTATGTAACATATTCCAGAGTTGCTCTAACTGCTGAAATAGCACTGCATGCAAATCGCTATATACAGGCATCAGTTTTTGCCGAATGTACTGTTGAATCTCAGCTTGTGCATTTTGCCATGTGCTCAGACTAACTTTTTGCTGTTCTATTTTATCAATCAGGCGATTCAGTTTTTTCTGCTGTGCAGACGGTTCAGACCTTTGCTGCAAGCTCACTTTGAGATCAAAGGACATACTTCATTCACCTGAAAAAGAAAAAAGTGTAGCAATAATCAGATGAGGAAGGTAGCAAAGCATTCTTTAAATATGAGTCAGACTAAAGATTTATATCTTAAGAAATCCACCAAATCACTAATGGCAAGGTTACAGCGGCACATAGAGTTTGAAAGCTAATCACGGCTGCCATAAGCTGACTATCACCCCCCAAAACTTTGGTTAAAATGTATGAAGCAGAAGCAGTCGGTAGCGCAAAGAAAATAACTAAAATTTGCGTTTGCAAACTTGGTAAATCAAACCACATGCAGACCATATAAGCCAAAGCAGGTACTGCTAAAAGTCGTGCAAACGTGTCTGCCGCCAATACCACAATGTCTTTTTTAATTTGCATAAACTGTAAAGCTGCGCCAACACATAACAAACCTAACGGCAAACTCGACACTGAAAAAAGCTTAATAAACTGAGTAAAGCCTTCCCAAATCGGGACATGAAGCGCATTAACTGCTGCCCCAACCACACACGATGCAATTAATGGATTTTTAAGAAGAGCAATCAAAACAGGTTTAATTGCCATGTGTTCTTTAGAAGTTAAAGCAAGCACCGAAATAACATTCACAAGCGGAATGCAAAGTGCCAATAAAATTGCCAGAATTGCCATTCCTTCACTTTTAAAAAGCGAAGTGACTAAAGCCAAACCGATATAGGTATTAAAGCGAACCATGCCTTGTACGTGCACACCAAAACGTGCAGGCGGTATGTGCCAAAACATTCGAAGTATGTATAAAAAGGCGGTGACTGCCAAAACTACAATCAACATCGCAATGATGGCTGTACTCAAGCTTTTTAAGTCAATTTTTGCAGTCGAGAGCGTACCAAAAAGCAAAGCGGGAAATAAAATATAGTAATTCAGCTTCTCTGCCCCAGCCCAAAACTCATCGCTAAAAAAACGATATTTTTTAAATAAGTATCCCGATGCAATTAATGCAACTAAGGGAAAAAGAGATAAAACAATACTATTCATTTCTTTACTCGAGTTTTGTTGGGGCTTGCTAGTTTGGGAACTACCTTGGCTTACTCATATATTAAAGATAATGAAAACTCATGATAAAATGAGTTTTTACTCATAATAAGTACAACATGACATTTACCCAGCTTGAAATTTTTGCACTCATTGCTGAACTAAAAAGCTTTACTGCTACAGCAGAAAAGCTGGGAATTTCACAATCGGCAGTTTCCCATGCGCTTAAATCATTAGAACAACAATGGGGCATTAACCTGATTTCAAGAACTCAAAGCGATATTGAGCTGACGACGACAGGACAGCAGTTATTAACCCATGTAAAAGAGCTGTTGAGTATTTCCGATACCTTAGAAAAAGAAGTGGCTGCAATCCATGGTTTAAATGAAGGCACATTACGTATTGGATCTTTTGGAGCTTCATCATCTATTTATCTATTGCCTGAAATTTTAGAAGCCTTTCGGCAACGCTACCCTAAAATCGAAATTTATATCGATGAAGGTGAAGATAAAGAAGTTGCTCAGTGGTTATTAGAGCGACGCATCGAAGTTGGTTTTTTGATTATGCCAGATGAGCGTTTTGATACATTTCCCTTAATTGAAGATCGTTTTGTGGCCCTAATTCCGAGTGGTTACCCGCTCGCGCAGCAACTCTATATTGATCCAGCACAGCTAGAAAATTGTCCTTTTATTATGACAATGGCGGGTAGTCGACATCAGGTCGAATTAATTTTAAAAAATTTTAATGTCAAACCAGATATCAAATTTTATGTTTCACAAATTCTAAGCATTGTGAGTATGGTCCACAACCAGTTAGGGATTTCGATTGTCTCTGATATGGTAATCACCAAAGAGTTACTCTCGCTTTATCCAAACGTAGTTAAACGACCATTTAAACCAAACCTTAAACGTTCTATTGGTCTTGCAGTAAAAAATAAGAAACACATCAGTCCAGCCGTAAAAGCATTTATTGAAGTTGCTCAAGAGGTTTGGTCCGATCATTAATTGAATATAGATAATTTTTAAAAATTTAATAACGATCTCTTTCAGATCAATTTATCAACATATTAGATGACTTGTAACGTAAAAAGTGCCCTTATTGCCCTATCTTGAATAAAACAACGCACCATTTATCGCCAAAACCCTCCATTTCAATCCAAATTGGTGCGCTTATTGCATATTCACTTTTATGCAATTGAGTTTGTTTCGACAAACTTAGGTTTTTAGATTCCTTAAATCTATTTTGGTGCAATTTACAGACCCAGATTTGTTCCAAAATGGAATTTAGCACTTTTTTCGAGCATGCTATGCAAAATGTAGATCTGTTTTTCTTATTACTTGGTGCAGTTTTGGTTCTTGCCATGCACGCAGGTTTTGCATTCTTGGAACTTGGTACAGTTCGTCACAAAAATCAGGTGAACGCGCTTAGTAAAATTCTGACTGACTTTGCCCTCTCCGCAATCGCATATTTCTTTGTTGGCTACTACATTTCGTATGGTCAGCACTTCTTTCATGATGGTACGGTTTTATCCAATGATCATGGTTATAACCTTATGCGTTGCTTCTTTTTACTCACTTTTGCTGCGGCCATTCCTGCCATTATTTCTGGCGGTATTGCAGAACGCGCAAAAATGCGTTCACAAGCGATTGCCACACTCGCATTGGTTGCGCTGGTTTATCCGTTCTTCGAGGGAATGGTCTGGAATGGCAACTACGGTCTGCAAAAGTGGTTAGAAACAACTTTTGGCGCAGCTTTTCATGATTTTGCCGGTTCAGTCGTAGTACATGCTATGGGCGGTTGGATTGCACTTGCTGCTGTCATATTGTTGGGCGCACGTTCTGGCCGTTATAAGAAAGATGGTCGTGTAAGTGCTCACCCACCTTCTTCTATTCCATTTTTGGCACTTGGTTCATGGATTTTGATTGTAGGCTGGTTTGGCTTTAACGTCATGAGTGCTCAGCGTGTTGATGCAATCTCTGGTCTCGTTGCGATTAACTCACTTATGGCAATGGTCGGCGGAACGATTACAGCAAATGCGATTGGAAAAAATGACCCTGGTTTCTTACACAACGGTCCACTTGCGGGTTTAGTCGCTATTTGCGCAGGTTCTGACATTGTTCATCCAGTCAGTGCACTTGTGATTGGTGGTGCAGCGGGTGCCATGTTCGTGTATCTATTCACCTATACACAAAATAAACTCAAAGTTGATGACGTTCTTGGTGTCTGGCCGCTACATGGTGTATGCGGTGCATTTGGTGGTATTGCCGTAGGTATTTTTGGTCAAAAATGGCTAGGTGGTTTAGGCGGCGTATCATTCATCTCTCAGCTCATCGGTACAGCACTCGCGATTGCCATTGCACTGGCTGGCGGTTTCATTGTTTATGGCATCCTTAAAGCGACCATAGGCATTCGCCTATCTCAAGAAGATGAGTTCCGTGGTGCAGACTTATCTATTCATAAGATCTCAGCAAACTCTGAAGAAGGTATGTTTTAATACTTTCTAAAGTGCTTAAGGCGACGATACTATTCGTCGCTTTTTTATTTTTTATGGAAAATTGAACTTCTTTCACCAGTATAGTTTAAGAGCAATTTAAGGTTAATTTTATGTAATTAGTCATACCTATTGTCGATTGATATTGCATCAGAATGACTAATCAAAAACTTTTTTTCCAAATTAATATTCTCTTTCTTTTTTTCAGTTTTTTTATTCTTCTATTTGTATTTCCAGTCGGTGGGAAGATTGATATGTACCTCATCCAACCTTGGATTGATTCAACAGGTCATTTTTTCAATCGGGACAATTGGTATCTTGAAAGACTTAATCATGAAATTGTAAAACAAATCATCACCGCCGTTTATGTTATCTTTTTTGGTTTATGGCTTGCGTCATTTAAATTAAAAAAATTAAAACCTTATCGCTGGCAATATGGCTATATGTTTTTTGTCAGTATGCTCGGTAGCAGTATAGTTGGCCTAATAAAGTCACAATCTGCTCACGCCTGCCCTTGGAATATGGTTCATCCTAATACTTTAGGAAGCTATATTTGGGACTTTAGCGCTAAACATGGCCATTGTTTTCCAGGCGGTCATGCAAGTGCAGGTTTTATTTTAATGACAGGTTATTTTGTTTATCGTCTTGAACAACCTAAACGTGCTTACTTTTATTTATTCTCCGGTATTTTATTAGGTTTCATGATGGGTTGGGCGCAAATGATGCGAGGAGCACATTTCCTAAGCCATAACTTATGGACAGGTTGGGTCATTTGGGCAGTAAATATCTTATTTTATGCCGTTTGTATTCGCCGCTTTGAGTTTGAAAAACGAATCAAACAAGAACTTGTCTAACTCAAGTCCTTGTTTCGTGAACATGTAAAATCTTTGGAAGTTTAACCAAAACTGAAAGTCCACCAAGCTCTAAACTTCTGTCTAGTGTCAAAGTCCCACCTAAACGTTGAGTTGCTCGGTCAACAATGGATAGACCTAAACCACTCCCTACTTCAAGATGGTGATGTACACGGTAAAAACGTTTTAGAACTTTATCATAATGTTCTGGGTCTATTCCTGCACCGCTATCTTCAATTTGAATACATGCGTAGTGATCTGGATCGGTATAAACTGAAATATTAATAACACCCTGATGCGGGGTGTACTTAATTGCATTATCAATTAAATTAAAAATAATCGAATGTACAGTAGGTTCAATACTATGCATTTCGATGGGTTCATTTCTGACAAAACCTAAATCGATTTCTTTTTGCATAGCCAAGTTGACCAATTGCTCCACACAATTTAATGCCACATCATTGAGTTGAAAATATCCAGTAGGCTCGACCATACTTAAAGTTACATCTTGCTTTGCCAATGCTAAAAGCTGAGTCACCAAATGCTGAATACGTGCCAAACCCTTGCTTAAGTTTTGCAATGATTCATGCTCAGGGAACTGGCTTAGCAAAATCTTGGTTTGTAAGTTCAATGCAGTCACAGGTGTTCGTAGTTCATGAGCAGCATCGGCAATAAATTGCTTCTGTTCATTTTGAGCTTTAGAGATGCGCTCAAAAAGACGATTCATTTCGTCAATAGTAGGTAAAAGCTCTTGAGGATAATCATGTACTTCAATTGGGGTGAGTTCTTCGGAATCGCGTTCTTTTAACTCATTTTTAAAATCATCTATTGGTTTTAAACCACGACGAATAATGGCTGCTAAAGCAAATATTGCAAAAGGTAAAATAATTAAATATGGAATAAACATACTGCCCGCAAGCTCCCAAGCGAAAGCTTCACGAACCCTCTCTTGCTGACTGACCTGAATCTGGTAATCCTTCAAAGGTAAAACATAAGTTCTGACTATACCTTGAGCGGTTTTATGAGAATAAAATCCCGCTTGCTCAACAGGTGGAACCAGCAAATGTAAATGATGAGACAAATGGGCCTGATCCTTATAAGCCCAAATATCGATAAACAGATCTTCTTCGTGGTAAGTTTTATGAAAATCAAACTTACTGCTTACAGTTTTTAAAGGGTGCTCAGCTGTTCTTTCCGCTAAATACTTCATTTGAGTATCTAGAATTTCATCGACTTCTTGAAGTGCAACCTTATAAGCACTAAAAATTAAAATACAACCTAAGATGACACTGAAAATTGAGGTGCCCCAAATCAGTCGTTTTTTTAATGAATAATGCACTTTTATGAAGTCCCGAAATTTTAAATTATGATTGCCCCAAACGGTAGCCCAGTCCTCGGATGGTTCGGATAAAATCTTTACCCAGCTTCGCTCTTAAATGGTGAACATATACTTCAATAGTATTACTGGTCACATCACTATCAAAATCATATAACTTATCTTCTAAGTTGGCTTTAGAAAAGATTTTATTTGGGTGAGTCATAAGTGGAATTAAGATTGCCCATTCACGATTTGATAGATCAATGCGTTGACCTTTAAACGTCGCAATATGCTGTTCAACATTTAAAACCAGATCACCACTTTCTAATAGTTGATCTTGACTCGCAAGTTGAGCTTCTACTCCACTACGGCGTAGTAATGCATGAATACGGGCAAGCAACTCATCAAACTCATAAGGTTTAATTAAATAATCATCTGCACCCAAATTTAAACCATCGACACGGTTTTGTAATTGATCTCGAGCAGAAATAATTAATACTGGTGTTGCTGCTCTTTGACGGATCTGCTTTAAAACTTGCATACCATCCATCATAGGCAATCCTAAATCCAAAAGAATAAGATCAAATTTAGTCTTCGCCAATTGAGCCAAACCATCTAAACCGTTATTGACCCATTCCACCTCAAATTGATGATATTGCAGCAACGTGATCGTTGATTCTGCAATCATAAAATCATCTTCAATCATCAAGATTTTTGTCATGTTCTAGGCTCGCTTTAGTTTACATGGGCACAAGAGTGCAACATGTCCAGTTGAGGGTTGATGACCTGAGTTTTTACATCCAGCAAACTTAACAAACTTGGGAATAAATTATCCTGACTTAACTTTTGTTTAGTTTGTTGGCTTAAACAATTCACTTGAGCAAGATTATGTTGTTTCCAACTTTCAGAGAACCACATAATCATTGGTACATGTGTTTGTTGGCTCGGTGCGATTGCATAAGGTGAACCATGTAAATATAAACCATGTTCTCCGGTTGATTCGCCATGATCAGATAAATACCATAAACCTGTCTGATACTTTGATATTTCTTTTAGAGTATTAATCATTTGGCTTAATACATGGTCTGTATATACGATTGTATTATCATAACTATTTAGCAATTCGGTTTGCGAACAGCCCTGTATCGCATTCGTATCACAAGTGGGTTTAAAGGGTTGATATGCCTCAGGCGCACGCTTGTAATATGCAGGTCCATGACTACCCACCTGATGCAAAACAATCAAACGTGGGCGATCATCATCTTTGGCAATAGTAGCCAAATACTGCTTTAAGCTGTCAATGAGAATGTCATCATAACATTCGCCATCTTTACACCATTTTCTCTTTAAGTTTTCTGGAATCTGGTATTGTTCAACGCGATCACATGCACCTTTACAACCCGAGTTATTATCAATCCAAGTCACTTGGTAACCCGCACGTTTTGCAATATCTAATAAACCTTCGCGGTGACTAGCTAATTGCTCATCATAATCTACACGTGGCATACCCGAGAACATACATGGCACAGAAACTGCTGTCGCCGTACCGCATGAGCTCACTTGCGAAAAGTTGAAAATATCTTGTTTAGAAAGCTCCGGATTCGTATTTTTTGCATACCCATTTAGAGAGAAACTTTCGGCACGTGCCGTTTCACCCACAACAAGTATCATTAACTTAGGGAGGTTCTTTTGTACGCGCTGAACTTGATGAGCATCTTGTCCATATATCACAAGAGGCAGATTTTTCTTCGGAGCCTTCTTATGATAGTAAGACATAAGCGATGAAATACTATTTTGCGGTGAAATCATCCCTTTTAAATCACGATGCTCACGAAATATTGCAGCAAAATCGACATAGTAAGTAAAAAGTAAAACACCAACCACAGCAAATGAAGCTACCAGTGAAAATACTTTCTTCAATAACAACCGTGATACTTTTTCTTGTTTAAATTTAACCTGAGTAATTAAAAAAATGGGTAAAATAACAAAAAAAACTGTCCATAAAACAAAGCGTAAAGAGATTAAATCGGTAACTTCCGACACATCGGTCTGCACCATATTTTGAATTTGGTCGGGTGAAATAATGACACCCAATGTATTTACAAAATAAGAGCTAAAACCACCAATAAATATCAATAGAATTGCAAAGATTTTGGCAGTCCATTTCCAATTTAAGATTTGTAAAACCGCATAATAGGTAGCAACAAGAATGACGAGAGTAGCCGCTAAAAACAAAATAGCCTTTACTCCAAAATATGGAGTTAAAGTATGAACTTGATGATAAAAACCAATATTTAAAATTGCACCTAGCCAAATGGCTATAATGAGATTAAACATAAACAGGGAAATCTGTTTATTTCTTAAAGTTGAAAAAAAATTCAGCATCGTGAGTGACTACAATCTTTTTATGATGCTTTAATGTAGAAATTGAAACTTAAAAATGACTTAAATAAAAAATGATCTAATTCAAAGGCCTTAATACATCATTTTTTTTAAATTTAACAAATAAAAAGACGAGGTTAAGTTTAACCTCGTCTTTTCTATTTTTAGCTAAAAATCGTTCTTAGAAACTATATTTAGCCATTAAACCAACACGGTTATCTTTGTAAGACTTACCAGCAAAGGTATCACGCTTACCGTTTACATACTCAACGCCTAAATCAATTGGTTTAACTGGCGTATAGATAAAGTTGATCCACGCTTGTTGAACTTTTTCATTTCCATCTTTATATGCTGTTGCATAATCAGTGCCATCATCAGAGAACTGAGCACCATACGCTAAAGTAGAACGTAAGTTAGGCAGAATCTTATAAGTTCCACCCACTTGTACTGCTACAAATTCATTTTGCTCAATAGAATTCCCATCTACTGCGTAAGGAGAGTTACTACCATACAAGTAACTATTATCACCCACAACATATGATGCATCAGCAAAGAGTTTTAAAGGATCAGACACTTTAAAGTCAGTACCAACTGCAACGCCCCAACCAGTTTTATCATCATCAGCAAGTTGTGATTTATAATTTTCTACAAGAACACGAGCTGAAGCAGAACCTCTGCCTTCTGCATAGCCTTGAGTGATTTTAGCAGTTAATGCTGGTAGGCTATACTTAATACTATCACCTGTTACCGAAGTAGTACTATCACCTTTTTCAGCAGAAACAAATAATTGTGTAGTTGGGCCTAGTTTGTAGTTATAGCGTACTTGAGGTACACGTTTAGTACCACCACCAATGTTTGTCGAGAAGTCGATCATTTCTGGTGCATGGTTAGATAAGAAGTTTGAAGTCGTTTGACCAAACAACCAGTTGTTATAGGTTAAATAAGCATGGCGAATACGCAATGAGCCATTTGAATCTGTGGTTGAACCAGCAAAATCGACTTCGATTTTACCACCAACTTTGTCGTCTCCAACAGGTGTATTAAAATCTAAACCGAGGCGTGTTGTTTTAGCAGTCGCACGTAATTTATCATGTGTTTTACCGTCTGACTTACTTACATCACCAAAGTCGTTATCTGCACCTTCAATAATATAGTTAGCATCACCACGAACAAAACCATAAAGGTTCACATCAGCGCCAGCTTTAGATTTAAATCCTGCTAATGGAGACACTGGTGCTGCCACAGGTTGAGGTTGTGCTTTTACTTCAGCTAACTGTACTTGCTGTTGCTGCTGTACTTGTTGCTGTTGTTGCTGTACTTGACGTTGTTCTTGAACTAATGCTTTTAATGCTTCAACTTCTTGACGAAGCTTTCGAATTTCCTCTTTATCAGAAGTTGCCGCATTTGCCCCACTCATCATTAAAGCTGTTACTGTAATAGCTAAACTTTTAACAACAAACGATTTACGATTAAGGAATAGATCCATCAAAGACTCCTAAAAATATATTTTATGCTGCCTGTCCATGCCAAGTTGACTCGTGTGACCATTAAGCACTAAAGAATCAACCATCCTCCAAATTTGATTGCATTAATTTTATTACCGCAATCAAAACCAATTTTAACGCTGGGTAAGATTAAAAATTCCGGTCCAAAAGAATCAGCATTTACTTTTTGGTTTACAGAACCTTTACCTTAACTTCATGTTGTAACGAATCCTACACAACTCTCTTATCTTATAGAATGATTAAATCATTATTTCATTATTCTTTTTTAGACTTTAGGCTAATATCCAATCTAAATGAATATTTTTTTGCCAGTCTTATTTGATTCACATGATTTTTCTTGTTATTTGCATCCACTTCTCTCCTTGCAGCTTCCTTTTGCTTTCCAAACAAGATGGCACAATTAATAAGTCATTTAAATAGCCAAAAATATACATTTTTAAAAGATTGGCTAAAAATATAAGTATGATTTTTTAGTGCAGCTTAGTTATATTTAAGTCTCTTTATTTCATCTACTTAATATTATTTTTTATACAGTTTTGGCAGCTTTCCATAAGTAAATAGGAATTAAAAAGAGTACCGCAATACTGACAATAGCTATCAAATAATGGAAATAACCAAGCGCATCTGCAATGACTCCACTAAAGCTATAAAGCCCTCCGCTGACTGTCGCCATGACTGAAACCTGAAAAGTAAAATCGGTACCCGCATAGTTTTTTCGACTGTAATGCATAACCAAAGTTAACATCACGACCAGTAGCATGGCAGCAAAGGCATCTTCCAGGGCATTTACGGCATAGATAAGCCATACATTTATCTTTACCTTTTGTTCATAAGCATAAGCCAAATACACATAGCCCCCTAAACTCATAATTTTTAATATTGAAAAAGCCATTAATGCTGTAGACCTAGAAATATGTTTTAACATCCAGCCAGCACTAAGTGCTCCCAATAAAGCAGCAACAGCCCCAAGCATGGTGATGTAAATACCAATCTGAGTAAAACTTAAACCCATATCCACCATTAAAGGTTTAAGTAATGGCCCGGCTAAACCATCTGCAACCTTAAAAGTTATAAGGACGATTAACCAAGAACGAAGTTCCTTATTTTGAGAGAAGTACCCCAAGTAAGCTTTAATCTTTGTAACTAGACTTGGTTGGCTATATTGATGAGGTGAATGAGAAGTATGAGATGGCTCTTTAAATAGTAAAATAGGTAAGGTATTAATAAAGACTAAAGCGGCTAATAATAGAAAAGTCGGCTGCCATGATAACCAGTCTAGGCACCATAACACGGCTCCCCCGCCCACAATAAAACCAAGTCGTGAACCTACAACTTGAAAAGTATTTCCCCAATGTTGCTGATCGTGTTGCAATAAATTGACCGCTAAAGCATCGGTCGCGATATCTTGAGTTGCGCCTGTTAAGTTCATAAATAACAGCGTAATAAAAAATATAAAGAGATAAAGAGGCTGATCTAAAACTTGTATAGGGAAAAAAGATAAAATACAAAGTACACCCACCGTCAAAAACTGAGCAGGTAAAATCCAGCTACGATAGTGACCTAAATGCGAGATAGCATGTCGATCTACCCACGGCGCCCAAAATATTTTGATTGACCAAGGCAACATGAGCAGCCCAAAACCACCAATATGGGCAAGAGATACACCTTGAGCTCTTAATATGACAGGTAAGGCATGCGTCATAAAACCTACAGGCAAACCTTGTGCCCAATATAAGGAAAAGAGCAAAAGATAAAGATTTTGCTGTCGGAACATATATACCTACTTTTATTTATTTGTGCGGTAATAACATGAAATACCATGCGTGGTCTTACATTTTGCCAATGAAGCGCAGATTTCAAAAGATTAAGATAAAACAAAGGATGATTTAAAACTTAAAAATATGGAACAACATTTCCCTAATCTACCGTCTCAGGTTCCCCAACGTGGTAATGCTTTAAGTCGAGCATTATTTAAAAAACTCTTTTTGGCACAAGGCTGGACTATAGAAGGTGAAGTTCCCAACTTTCCTAAAGCTGTAGCCATTATTTCTCCCCACACCTCCAATATTGATGGCTGGTATGGTTTTCTTGCCATTTTTGGACTCGGTATTCAAATTACGGTGCTAGGTAAAGACAGTTTATTTAAGCCACCTTTTAAACGGGTTTTAGATTGGGCGGGCGTTATTCCTGTAAAACGTGACTCGGCCAATGGTCTGACTGAACAAGTCGTTGCGACTATTCAACAGTATGACAAGATCTGGATTGGAATGGCGCCAGAAGGCACACGTAAGAAAGCAAAAAAAATGAAGAGTGGTTTTTACCATATTGCTGCAAAAGCCAATATTCCTATTGTGATGTTTTCTTTTGATTATGACCGTAAGACTATTCACTGCTTAGGCTATTTAACTCCAAGCGGAAATTATGATGAAGATCTCGCCAAGATTTTTGAACGTTATGAAGGAAAAATATCACCGAAAAATCGTAATTGGCTTGCAGAGCCTTTACAAAATCTTGTGAAAAAAACCTAGCAAAAATTGAACGAATCTGGTCTGATGGGCCATCTTAATTTATCTTGCCATAGATTGTTTTTCAAAGATGAAAATTGCTCAATTTGCCAGTATCGGATTTATCTCTTTAGCCCTATTTGGCTGTGATAAGTTCAGCAAAACACCAACACCGACCACTTCAGTTAAAGCGCGCGAACCAGTGATTGCACTTGCATTGGGTGGCGGTGGAGCAAAAGGATTTTCACATATTGGTGTTATCAAGGTTTTAGAATCACATGGTATTAAACCGAAAATTGTTACGGGTACAAGTGCCGGTAGCTTTGTAGGCAGTATCTATGCCAGTGGACAAACGCCTTATCAACTCCAAAATCTTGCGCTTAAATTGCAAGAGTCTGATATTCGCGATTTAACCCTGAATCGCCAAGGTATTATTCTTGGGCAAAAGTTACAGGACTATGTTAACCGTAACGTAGGTAACAAGCCTATTGAGAAATTCCCAATTCGTTTTGCAGCGGTAGCAACCCGTCTTGATAATGGACAAAAAGCAGACTTTATTAAAGGTAATGCAGGACAAGCTGTTCGTGCATCATGCAGTATTCCCAATGTATTTGTACCAGCAACCATTGGTAAGCAGAAATATGTAGATGGCGGACTGGTTAGCCCAATTCCGGTCAAAACAGCACGTGATATGGGTGCTGATATTGTGATTGCAGTTGACATTTCTGCACGTCCGGCAGGAAACCGACCTGCGAATATGTGGGGATTGCTTGATCAAACTATTAATATTATGGGTCAACAAAGTATTAATGAAGAGTTAAAGCAAGCTAACGTGGTGATTCAGCCTAAAGTTGGGCATTTAGGTACACTCGATTTAAAATCAAGTAATGAAGCTATTTTAGAAGGCGAAAAAGCTGCTCAAGGTCAAATTCGCCAAATTGAAACTGCAATTGCAAATTTCAAAAAATCTCCAGCCGCATTTAAGCCTGCGCCACGTCCTAAATTTTAATTGAGGTGGTTTTTTTCTATCCACACTCTCCATCATCTGCTACAGTGGTAAAAGTGATATGAAATCACTTTTACCCATCATAAAGACATATAAAAGAGCAGATCTATGGAGTTTGTTGTAGAACCTTGGCACTGGTTTGTATTGGGTATCTTACTTATTCTTTCTGAGCTGATTCTCCCTGCCTTTGCCGCTCTCTGGTTTGGTATTGCAGCCATAATGGTTTGCTTTCTCTATTGGTTATTTCCAGATATCAGCCTTACTACTCAAATAGTGCTGTGGATTGTGTTATCGGTGCTATGTACCCTTCTCTGGTTTAAATTTATTAAGCCTTTATCTATTGATAAAACTAAAGCAGGTTTACCTCGAGAAGCGACTATTGGGCAAATTGGTATGGTGATTCAGACCGGACTTGCTCATGACCAAATTATTGTTCGTTTCCCTATGCCTATTTTAGGGGCCGATGAATGGAACTGCCGAAGCACCATCCCTGTTAAGGTCGGTGATCGGGTTCGAGTCATTGATATTTCGGGTAATGACTTAATTGTTCAGCCCCACAGCACTTCATAAACATTAAAGATAAAGAGAGGTTATTTTCATGCCAGTTGGTACTATTATTGTTTTAGCCTTTTTGGCTTTTGTTGCTGTTACCATTTTTAAAGGGGTACGTATTGTTCCTCAAGGCTATAAATGGATTGTTCAGCGTTTAGGAAAATATCATTCTACGCTTAACCCGGGGCTTAACTTCGTTATTCCTTATATTGATGATGTAGCATATAAAGTCACCACTAAAGATATTGTGCTTGATATTCCATCACAAGAAGTCATTACCCGTGACAATGCTGTATTACTCATGAATGCCGTGGCGTATATCAATCTGACTACACCTGAAAAAGCGGTGTACGGTATTGAAAACTATACATGGGCCATACAAAATCTTGTACAGACTTCACTACGTTCAATTGTCGGTGAAATGGATCTAGATGATGCCCTATCTTCACGAGATCACATTAAAGCTAAACTAAAAGCTGCGATTTCTGATGATATTTCAGATTGGGGGATCACCTTAAAAACAGTAGAAATTCAAGATATTCAGCCATCTTCCACCATGCAAGCTGCCATGGAAGCTCAAGCCGCTGCTGAACGTCAACGTCGTGCTACAGTTACCAAAGCTGATGGTGAGAAACAAGCTGCAATTTTAGAAGCAGATGGTCGTTTAGAAGCATCTCGCCGTGATGCCGAAGCGCAGGTTGTTTTAGCAGAAGCTTCTCAAAAAGCGATTGAAATGGTAACAAGTGCCGTAGGTGATAAAGAAATTCCTGTTGCTTATCTGTTAGGTGAACAGTACGTCAAAGCAATGCAAGAGATGGCGAAATCAAGCAATGCTAAAACTGTTGTGTTACCTGCAGATGTTTTAAATACAATTCGTGGCATTATGGGAAAGCATAATTAATTTAATTGCTTCAAATAAGCCATTGAAATCAAAACGGCGACAATCATGTCGCCGTTTTTCTTTTATATTATTGGTTGTTTAATCTTTTCTGATCTTTCAAAGGAAGCTTTTTTACGACCAAGTCATAAGAGTCGCCAATTAAATCTCGGAGAAAATCGCTTGTTAAATTTTTATGCGGTTTAATCGAAATCCAGTGTTTTTTATTCATGTGATAGCCGGGAATAATAAATGGATAGAGTTCCTGATATTCCTGACTTTTATAAGGGTCACATTTGACATTAATCATTTTTACGCCAGACACTTCCACTGTCAGCATAAACATTTTTTCTAAAATTTTAAAAACTTCATACTCTGGACCAAATGGATGAGTTTGCTCACTAAAAGGGAGATTACGCGCCGCCTCTATTGCGAGTTGATGAAGCTGTTCACCATTCATTCTTTTCTCCTGTATTCATTAAGTCTGAATAGAAGTAGGAAGATTGATTTATGTTTTTATTAATTAGTACGAGCTAACAGGAATTGTGAAATCTCAACTAATTCTTTTGCATTTTCACCGAAATGCGCTAAAGCTTCGAAAGCTTGATCATGCAATTCTTTAGCATAAATCTGTGCTTGCTCTAGTCCCATTAGAGCAGGATAAGTCGATTTTTGTACTTGTTCGTCTTTACCAGCGGTTTTGCCTAAAGTTTCAGTGCTTGACGTAATATCCAAAATATCATCTTGGACCTGAAAAGCCAGTCCAATCGCTTGTCCGTATTGACGTAGTTTTGGAATTGCCTGATCTGTACCCGAGAAAATTGTCACTGCACCCATCATAATGGCAGCCTGAATAAGCGCACCCGTTTTATTACGGTGAATATTCTCTAGTTCGTCTTGAGAAATTTGCTTAGCTTCGGCTTGTAAGTCTAAAACCTGTCCACAAACCATTTTAGAACTAGCGGTAGCTAAAATTTGAATTTGCTTTAAGACAATTGCAGCATCCGTTCCCTGCCCTTGTTCATCAAACAAACGGCTACCTAAAACTTCAAAAGCCATTGATTGTAAAATGTCACCCGCAAGTAACGCGGTATCTTCACCAAATGCAACATGACACGTTGGCTGACCACGGCGAAGCAAATCATTGTCCATACAAGGCAGGTCATCATGTGCTAAGGAATAACAATGGATGAGTTCAACAGCAACCGCAGCACGGCGAGCAGCCGCAAAATTTGGATTATCTTGTAAAGAAGCTGTAGCGTAACATAAAGCCGGACGCACACGTTTTCCACCGAGCATAACTGCATGGTGTACAGCACTTTTTAAAGGTTCGGGAATTGAGAATGCAGCCAGTGTCGTCAATAAATCTTGTTGAATACGTTGTTGAGCTTGTTTTAAAACATCCGCATTAACTTGAGAGAGTGATGACACAGTCGCCTCGATAAAATCAGTAGAGAAATTTTATTGAATGTGATGAAACATTCATGTGCTACATCATACACGATTCACTGTAAAAAGTGCGTGATGAGTTATGGATGTCAGAAGTAAAAAAGCCTCTCTAGGGTAGAGAGGCTTTCATTTAAATGGCTTTTAGAAACTGTCACCCGGAACGCGTACCCAACCTTCCATTAACACACGCGCACTACGACTCATAATGGCTTTTTTCACTACCCATTGGCCATTTGTAAGTTCAGCTTGGGCACCAACACGTAATGTTCCAGATGGATGTCCAAAACGCACTGCTTCACGTTCTCCACCACCAGCCGCTAAATTTACTAAAGTGCCTGGAATCGCAGCCGCTGTACCAATTGCTACCGCTGCTGTTCCCATCATGGCATGGTGAAGTTTGCCCATCGACAAAGCTCGAACGAGTAAGTCGACATCTTTCTCTGAAACGTTTTTACCGCTTGAAGCTGTGTAATTTTTTGGTTTAGAGACAAAAGCAATTTTTGGTGTGTGCTGACGTGCGGCTGCTTCTGAAATATCTTTAATTAAGCCCATCTGAACTGCACCATAGGCACGAATTTTTTCAAAACGTGCTAATGCTGCTGCATCACCATTAATATGATCTTGTAATTCAGTACCTTCGTAGCCTAAATCTTCTGCATTTAAGAAAATGGTTGGAATACCGGCATTAATAAATGTGGCTTGAAAACTACCAATCTCTGGAACATCTAATTGGTCAACAACATTCCCTGTCGGGAACATATCACCGCCCTCTTCACCATCATCGGCAGGGTCTAAAAACTCAATTTGAACTTCAGCGGCAGGGAAAGTTACCCCATCTAGTTCAAAGTCTCCGGTTTCTTGAACTTGGCCATTGGTGATAGGTACATGCGCAATAATAGTTTTTTGAATATTTTTTTGCCAAATTCGAACAGTACAGAGGCCATTTTCAGGAATACGATCGGCATCAACCAAACCATTTGAAATTGCAAATGAACCAACCGCAGCTGTCAAATTACCGCAGTTACCACTCCAATCTACAAAAGCTTGATCAATTGAAACCTGCCCAAACAAATAGTCGACATCATGGTCTGGCTGTGTACTTTTAGCGAGAATAACGGTTTTACTGGTACTCGAAGTCGCTCCACCCATTCCATCAATTTGTTTTCCATAAGGGTCTGGGCTACCAATGACACGTAGCAAGAGTTGATCTCTTGCTTGACCTGCAACTTGAGCTTTTTCCGGCAAATCATCAAGTTTAAAGAATACACCTTTACTGGTTCCACCACGCATGTAAGTTGCTGGAATTTTAATTTGCGGTACGAAGCTCATATCAACTGTTATCCTTACTATTGTGTTTTTATATCTCAAAACAAGCAGACTTGTTTAGTCATTCGCTTCATCTTAAATCGTTTTATGATCAAGAGATAGCACTGTACTTTTATACATCAATCGTATTGACGCAGGTTTATTTTGGAAATTTCAATTCATGCCTGCAATGACCGAATAAAGCAAAATCATAAGAAAAAAAGTCTATCAAAAAATATATTTTTGGAAGATTTTTCAACCAATTTAACACGATTAAAAGCAAGTTTATGATTTTAAATATTTTTTATAGTTACTTTACAGTCATCCCTTGTTCAATTGTAGTCTAGGCTAAAATAAATCCATCTATTAGAATAATTTACTTATTCATTGTGAGTGAAGACCTTTGACCAACGAATCTTCTACACTTCAACGAGGACTAAAAAATCGACATATCCAATTAATTGCTATGGGTGGAGCAATTGGTACCGGATTATTTTTAGGCTCGGCGCAAGTGATTCAATCTGCGGGACCATCCATTATTTTAGGATATGCCATTGGTGGCTTAATTGCTTTTTTAATTATGCGCCACCTGGGAGAAATGATTGTTGAAGAACCTGTTGCAGGATCGTTCAGCCATTTTGCGTATAAATACTGGGGGAAATTTCCCGGATTTTTAGCTGGATGGAATTATTGGATGCTCTATGTTCTGGTTGCGATGAGTGAACTCACCGCGGTAGCCAAATATATTAATTACTGGTGGCCTCATATTCCAGCATGGACTTCTGTCTTATTTTTCTTTGTCGTGATTACGGCAATTAACCTAACAAACGTCAAATTTTATGGTGAGTCCGAATTCTGGCTCGCTATTATTAAAGTTGCTGCGGTTATCTCTATGATTGTTTTTGGTCTTTATTTGCTATTTACAGCAGATGTAGGTTCAAGCATTTCGTTTAGTAACCTTTGGTCTCATGGTGGATTTTTTCCAAATGGCTTTAGTGGCCTCTTCTATATGTTGGCTTTCTTGATGTTCGCCTTTGGTGGTATTGAACTGATTGGTATGGCCGCGGCAGAAGCAAAAGATCCGAAAAAAACCATTCCAAAAGCAATTAACCAAGTTGTTTTCCGTATCTTGATTTTCTATATCGGTTCACTAGCGATCTTACTTTCATTAGTGCCGTGGAACCAATTAGATCTTGGCGGGCTCGATAAAAGTCCATTTGTTATGATTTTTAGTCAAATGGGTATTGGTTGGGCTGCACATTTACTGAACTTTATCATTTTAACCGCTGCTCTCTCTGTTTATAACAGTGGGATGTTTGCAAATAGCCGTATGCTTTACGGTTTAGCTCAACAAGGCAATGCACCAAAAATTTTCAAGAAAGTAAATAAACAAGGTGTACCTGTACCAGCAGTTTTGCTATCGGCATTACTCATTTTTGGCTGTGTTCTTTTAAATTACTTTGTACCAGAAGATGCTTTAAGCCACTTAATGTACATTGTTGTTGGAGCACTGGTATTGAACTGGGCGATGATCAGTATGACTCACCTTAAGTTTAAATCAGCAATGAAAAAACTCGGTCAAAAAACTCACTTTCCTGCACTTTGGGCACCGTTTAGTAACTATTTGGTTTTAGGTTTTATTGCTGTAGTACTCTACATTATGTGGAGTCAAGGCTTTAAAGAATCAGTGATGATGATTCCTATTTGGATCGTTCTCATGTTTATTTTGTTTAAAGTACTCAATGCCAAAGAACAGTAATCTAACAGCTTGTACTTAAAACTATAAAAAGTCATTGCCTCGGCAATGGCTTTTTTGTTTATAATCAGAAAATTATGCGCCCTTAGCTTAACTGGATAGAGCAGTTGCCTCCTAAGCGACCGACGTGGGTTCGAGTCCCGCAGGGCGCACAAACCTAATAGCAATATATAAAATAATTTAGTTAAAATTATTTTATATTCAATTATATAGATATTAATCATAGAAGAATATAGATAAATATATAAGGATATAGTTGCAATGTTTAAGGATATATGGAGTTCTACTCAATATGTATCCTTATTCTGCCATGGCTAAGAAAACTATTCCGCTATCCGACTCCAAATGCACTGGTGCAAAGCCGCAGGAAAAGGATTATTCCTTATACGATGGTCATGGGTTGATTCTATTCATTCGTAAAAGTGGCTCAAAAGTATGGCGATTTAAATATAAAAGAGCTAATGGTAAAGATGGCTTAATGACTTTGGGCAACTTCCCTGCTTTAAGTTTAAAAGCTGCCAGAGATAAGCGCCGTGAATTGGAGACACTATTAGCTAATGGAATAGATCCAATTGAATACAACGAAATACAAAAGGCTAAACTAGACAATAAATATAATTTTGAATCTATAGCTCGAGAATGGCATACAGCATATAAAAGTACTGGACGTTGGGGAACTGAAACAGCAGAAAGGGCTCTTAAGAATATGGAAGAGTATGTTTTCCCAAAACTTGGGAAAAAGCCTATTGATGCAATCAAGCCAAAAGAACTAATTCAAGTAATCAAAAGTATTGAAGACTTAGGTTATACCGAAGTTGTAAAAAAAAACCGGCAACGGCTAACAAGTATTTTTGCATTTGCAATGTCGAAAGGATTTATTGAAAATAATCCAGCCTATGGTCTTCAAGATATTTTCATCCTTTCAAAGAAAACCAAACATCATCCTCAATTACCATTAGAAAGATTGCCCGAGTTACAAGCTAAATTAGCTTCCGACACTGGTCATCCACTTACTCGGCTATGTGTTGAATTTGCCTTACATACTTTTGCTCGTTCAAGTGAAATCAGATTTGCAAGGTGGGAAGAGTTTGATTTTGAAAAAGCTATTTGGACCATTCCCCCAACTAGAGATTTTGTAGAAGGTTATAAATACTCTTATCGCGGTGCGAAAATGAAAACACCTCATTTAATTCCTCTATCAAACCAAGCACTAGCTATAATAAAAGAGGTCTACAAATACAGCGGACACACTCAAAATGTTTTTCCTAAAAACGGTGATCCGCATGGCTTTATGAGTGAATCAACTATCAATAAAACTCTACGCCGTCTCGGATATGATACAAATACAGAAGTTTGTGGGCACGGCTTTAGAGGTATGGCCTGTGCAGCCCTAATTCAAAGTAAACTATTCCAGAAAGATGCTGTTGAAAAACAAATGAGTCATCAAGAGCGTAATAATGTACGACTTGCATATACCCATAAAGCAGAGTTCTTAGAAGAAAGAAAAACAATGCTCAATTGGTGGAGTAGTTATTTAGATGTGACTAAAGAAACAAGTATTAGTCCATATGATTATACAGCACAGATTTTAGGTGAAGAGATCATACAATTTAAGTATGCAAAATTGATGAAATAATCAATTTTAACAGTTTGCTAAGCCTAGCTCGACGGAGCGAAAGTCAGATACCCAATCTGATTGGCTTAGCTCCTATTTTGGGATGCCTTGGGAGGCAGAATGAAGAATTTCTATACTTTAGAAGAGGTGTTATCTGCCTCAGATGAGCCATTATCTCTCTTAGATATTATTGATTATTGCCGAAGAAGCATGCTGCATCCGTGTGTATATCTTGATGGTAATTTAGTCTGTATAGAAGAAACTCGCGAACACCATAGTGAGGATAAAAGAGATTATCCTGAACATGTAGTGGAGGCTAAATGGCACGTACCATTTCAAGGATATGTTTTTAGTCAGGATCTGATTGAGCAATTACGATCAAAAAACCAAACTTTTAATCTATTAAAAATTGATCAAATTATATCTCAATATTCTGAAATACCACTTAATGAACCAGAACTTAACCAATCTCTTCACGTATATGAGCGTAGGTATGATGATGACGTTAAGGATTTTTTTTGGATTAGGGATATGAAGGATGAGGAATACAAAGGAATTGAATATTCTAAAAAAGAGATAGTGTTTCATATTGAAGAGTTAAAAAGAATAAATTTTAATGATCCTGATAAAAGAAAGTTTGACGCCTTACGGCGTGAATACAATCATGAAGAATATAAACATCTACTATTCTCAAAACCATCATTCTCAATTCATGAAGCAGCTTCAATTGTTTCTATGAATAATCCACTATTCGTAGAAGTTTATCGAGATCAACCGAATTTCGTTAAATACTTTCAGCATTATTTACATTCTTATAATTTAATTAGCTCATGGTCTGAAGATGGCATTTTAGGTGAATCAGAAATGATCCCTGCTGAATTATTAAAAGAGACTCTTAAGAAAAACAAAATTCTTATCCAGAGTTTTAATGCGCATCTAATAATAATGGAAGAAGGTAATCTCACTGTCGAGCACAAAAGAATTAATGAGCAAAATGAAGAAATAGAAAGACTGAGAGAAACTATTAAAAACTTAAATACACAAATTGAGCAATTACAGTCGGAACAATCATTAGAGCCAGTAAAGTCATATAACCTACTAGATTTAATTCTAGACAGCACTGACAATGAAAGATACGCGCCTGATCTAGCTTATGCTATTCAATTATGGGAATCAGTTTATGTTACTAACCCCAAATCAGGCAAACATAGTAATAAAGCAAATATTTGGATCAAAAATAATACACCCTATTCCGGCGATCGAGATGATACGTATACGCGCAGACTACGAGATATAACATCACCGTTAATTGGATGGCATGATGATAGAAAAAAATTATTAATCAATAATTAACTAAGCTATTGAATTTTAAAACCTTAAAACTACGTACGTAAAATTACGTCCGTAGTTTTTTGCATTTACGTGCTATGCGTCCGTACGATCAAAACTGTTTAGATACAACCAAGCGTTAGAAATATATGGTTGTAATTATGCTTCAAATAACTCCAATTCGAATTCAATTCAGTACTGTATGCCAATTACTTGATGTAACCCGTGAGTCTCTTCGACACACTATTCGTAAAGACCCCACGTTTCCAAAGCCAATGAAAATGGGGACCACAAAACAAGCTCCCGTTTTCTTTGACTATCAAGAGATTGTTGAATGGCATAACAGCAAAAAAACTGTTGCTGCAGAAATGGAGGCTTAAACCATGAATGCTCCTATTGGTTTAATTTTACCTTCTCAACAAATGTTGAGTTCAGATATCGCTCTCATTACCAATATACGTTTAGACTCCGTCAAAAGAACAATTGAACGTTTAGCAGAACGCCGTGTTATTACTTTACCACCAACGGTGGAAAAGCCTACAGCTGGACGCACAAGCACCGAATATGTATTTTCTGGTGAACAAGGTAAGGTGGATTCGATAACAGTAGTAGCTCAACTCTGCCCAGAATTTACTGCTGCGATTGTGAAACGTTGGTATGAACTTGAACAGCAAACACCAGCATTTGATATCAACAATCCACAGCACCTTTTACAGGCTATTGAAGTTCAAGCCAAACAGAATCTACGGCTAACAGCAGAAAACAAAACCTTGTCACAAGCAATAGAAACTATCACTCATACTGAACACGGCGTAAAATTCCAGCAAGCATGTAAAATTCTGAATGTTAAGCAGCAAGTGTTAGCTGAATGGCTTAGAAAACACAACTGGGATCGCTATCTAAATAATGCTAGGGCTTCAACTTATTACAGTGAAAGGCGAGGGTACTGTGAAACCAAATATTCACTTAAAGAAGGTGTAAAATCCTCTGGCCAACCATATAGTTATACTCAAACCGAGTTTTTCATTCTGCCAAAAGGTATGCAAATTTTGGCTAAAAGGTTTGGAGAATCTTTATGACATATCCAACTATTTTTAGCCTTGCCCTTTTCAAATTAATTTTATTCATCTATATTAAGTCTGTCTGGTGCAAAATCACTAGATTAGCTTTGGTCGGCTATAATTACACAAGCGCATACAGTCCGCTTTGGGCTTTTTTTATGCGTAAAATCTCTATGCTTCTGCATTTCTATGGTGAAGCTGGAGAGGGACATCTTCGGATGTGCGGGTCTCTTGTGTACCTGTCGACCAACCCTTTTCAGCTTTGCCACCCTCATTTGGTCGTGACTGGTAAAGCTCCTAAACAAACACAAGGAGTGCATTCATCATGAACGCAAAAATTAATATTCAATTACCAGGACAATCAGTTCCTTTTTATAATGCTTCTAATTTATTAAATGCATATAAACTTGCATATGAAACGGCTAACCAACTTCGCACCCTACTCAATCAAATAAGTAAGTCTGCAATCTTCATTAAAACATATGCTGAAGAGAATAATTTAGATAATTCAATCTTCACAGAGATTGAAAATTTAATCGCAATTTCGCTTCAACTTTCCAACTCCCATACCGATATATATAACGCTGAGATTAAAAGACATCGTCAAGAACCATATGATCAGTACGATGCTGACGATTTAAATGGAGCTTATGCACTTGCTCATGAAAATACGACTTGGTTAGAAACGTTAATCTCTAAAATTAGAATAGAAGTTAATTTGGTTAAAGAAGCAGTAAAGGATGTTATTCACGGCGCTGTCTTTGCGACACTTGAGCATTTAATTAATATTGCTGAGTATTTAGCTGAAACCAATGTTAATGCTTTTTCTATTGAAAGTGAAAAGTATGAAGCTGAACAGGAGGCATCTAAAAATGGATAAATCCCAAGTTCCAGTTAATAAAGATTCAGTTCAGCCAACTACAGAACCGAAACCAACTTCACAATCTTCTACATATGTAGAATCTGTCCGTATAACGCCAGATCGACTCATTAATGCCTTCATTAAAAATATTCGGCAAGGAGGATCTGATGAGCATTGATGCAACTCGTTGGTCCTGGACAGCTTCTGTTAAAACTTCTGCTCAACGTCTGGTTCTGCTTTCATTAGCAGACCGGGCTGGTGAAGAACATACCGCATGGCCCAGCATTGATCGCTTAGCTGCTGATACTATGCTAGACAAAAAGACAGTTCAAAAGGTTATATTAGAGCTCATAAAACTTGGGCTAGTAAGCGATACTGGCGAACGCGCGGGGCCAACGAAAAGAGTCCGCATACTTAAATTAAACGGCGTAAAAGGCCGTGAAGAATATAACCAAAATCTGGATAATTCAGGTTCAAAAAAAGATACTGAATTCAGAACAAATACATCCAAAAGTGGGAACATTAAACATTCCCAAAAACGGAATGATTCCGATAATGGAAATATCCCCGAAAACGGTGTTTTAAATAATCCCAAAAACGGGACTTTGAATATACCCAATTTTGGGATGCAGAACCAACCATTGAATCTATCAATGAATCTCTCTCAAGAGCATGACTGGATTCCTAATGTTGATCAGCTGATAACAAAGATAAAGATGGCAGGTCATGGCCAAAATATAGATCTGATCTTTGGCCTACCTAGTTTCGAATTTGAGCTGAGTGCATTCAACTCTTACTTTGAGAACAGTGGATTATCTGATAGCAAAAAGCTTCATAAGTTCACGGCTTGGATCGTAGATAAGTTTGAACGCTATAAAAAGCAAAATCCTGAATATGGCATTCATCCTTCTTTGGAAACTGGACAGCAAGCTATTACTGCTCGGCCATTTATCAATTTGCCGACTAAGCCTAAAAGCTTATTAGGAGATGCTCAATGAATACATCAATCCACAACTTACAAATTGAGCAAGCTGTTCTGGCAGCATTGATGACTGTAGCAAATTCATATAATCAGGTTGAAAGCTTGCTAACTGAAGAAGATTTTCATGCTACACGCCACAAAATGATTTTTAGCGCCATAGTTGATCTGGATTCAAAAAATTCGCCTTATGATGCCGTATTGGTAAACCAATGGCTAGAAATGCATGGATACTCAGAAGCTGCTGGTGGTGAGCAATACATCATGCAGCTTCTAGGTGATGCACCTTCAAGCTTTTATAACCTGATGTCGTATGCTGAGAAACTAAAAGATCTTACGACTTGCCGCAAAGTTGAAGCACAAGCCCATAAGGTCATTCAAAGTGCCCGTAGTTTGACCGTAAGTCGTGGTGATTTAGTTTTGAATGCACAGACAGCCTTTGCGGAAATAAGTACAGAACAAGGTAGTGAAAACCTTTTCCATATTCATGATGCCGCAAACAATACGTTTGTTGAGATGCACCGAAAAATGGAAGCTGCGATTGCTGGCAAAACACTAATTAATGGTATTCAGACTGGGATATATGACCTTGATAAAAAGCTTGGTGATGTTGAGCCCGGTTGCCTAATGGTAGTGGCTGCACGTCCAGCAATGGGTAAAACAACGATGCTTCAACTCATTGCAAATCATGTAGCAGTCATTCAGAAAAAGCCTACCCTTATCATGTCTGGTGAGATGCCAAAAGAACAAATTGCTATGCGTCTCTGTTGTGCCATTGCACCAGCAGATATTGGGATAGTACGCAACTCCCCTCACCTTTTGCCTAAAGACGAATTTACGGCGTATACCAATGCTGTTGTAATGCTTCAAAATGTACCGATGTATATCAATGATACGTCTCGCCCCTCGATAGCGAATATTAGGGAATCTATCCGTAAAGTAAAACATCAGTACGGCGCCGTTGGTGTGGTGCTGGTGGATTACCTTCAGATCATGAAGACTACAAAACAGTTTGCCCGAGAAGATTTAAAGATTGCATACTTCACTGGTGAACTTAAAGCCATGGCCAAAGAGTTTGATTGCGTCATAGTCCTATTATCTCAGCTCAACCGTGAACTAGAGAAGCGTCCAAACAAACGCCCAATGCTGTCGGATCTACGTGAATCCGGTGCAATTGAACAGGATGCAGACCAGATCGTTTTCTTATACCGAGATGAGATCTATAACAAGGAATCTCAATATCGAGGTATTGCTGAGGCCATAGTAGGGAAAAACCGCCACGGCGAACCGGGTACTGCGTACATGTATGCTCAATTGAAGTACTGCCAATTTACTAATTTAGATCATGAAGCACTTAATCAAATCCAAGGAGCAACAATATGATGTTTGTGGATAACAGTTGTATAGACTCAACTGTATTTAAGAAATCACCTGCTGAAAGATTTAAAAATCTTAAAACCCAAAAAAAAGTAAAAGAGTTCTTCATTAAGCGCCGAGGATATAAGCGCCCAGACTTCAACAGAATGATTGTAGATTTGCGCAACCTTGGATGGTCACATGAGAAAATAGCCTTTGTATTACCAATATCAGGTGCATCTACTGTTAGCGAATGGGCACGTGGTGGAGTACCTAACTATGAAAATGGTGAAGCATTTATTGAACTTTGGAAGAATGAAACCGGGATTGATAGATTCCCACGTGAAGGCGAATGGCAAACGTATAAATACGATATTGGTCAATTAGGGTTACTTTAAATATCATTTAAAAGCCCTAAATAGGGCTTTTAAAAATGTTAATAATAAGTAGTCATTATCCAGTATTTTTATCGTGTAACAGACAGTAGACTATCATGTAACACACTTTTTTTATCGTGTAACACCCCAAACAATTATCATGTAACACCCTTAAATTGTCCATTTTTTATCGTGTAACAGTAGATTTTCATAGTTTTTGATCAAACTAATACGTATTACTTAGCAACAATTTTCATAGGTTGAAAATCATCAATCATTACTTGCTTCGTTTTCAATAAGTCCTGACGTTTACCATCAACAACTAATACTGCACGCTTGACATGAATTGTCCAAGTACGATCTGCCTCACACATATCTTCAGACTCTATAAATACTTTACCAAATGCTTTACCAGAAAGGTTCTGAACATCATCATAAGTAATGATATTTACAGAGGTTCCTTTTATTTTCCCCGCTTTATCCTTTGCCACAAGATCCAGATAAAGCTTGTCATTGTTTCCAAGAAAATCATGAATCGTTATATCCACCACGGCGGAACAGATTCCTGAATTTACATAGCCGGTCTTGGCATGCTGCAAAGTAATTGGAGTCGCTAAAACTACTGAACTAATAAAAGATAATAGTGAACAGATTAATATTTTTTTCATAATTGAAAAGTTACCTTGTATTAAAGCCATAAAGGAATCTAAGTTATATCAATCAATTTTGGATATAATTTTCTATTATTATCCAGCTTTTCTTCTTACCATCATAAATAGGCTGTAACTTTGCAACAGTTACGTAATGCCAAAAGCCATGACGTTCATTATGAATTGGTAGAACAATTACAAAGTCACCCTTTTTAAATTCAGCTTTTAAATTACCACATGGCGCACTTACTTCTTGGAATCCATCTTGAGTAATAATATTCACTTTTACATCCACTGCAGAACGCCCTAAATCTCCCATAACGGATTCTTGAAGTGTTCTTTGTATTGAAGCATTCTCAAGAACAAATCCGTGGATAGGTTGATTATGCTTGATTTGAGAGCTATATTTTCTACGAATAAATGCCGTTAAATCTTTTGGCGTATCAAAAATCAAAACTTGTTTGCTTTTGGCTTTGTGGAAAATAAATATAGTAACTATTAAAACTAAAAGCACTGCAGCTAATAAGATGTATAACATTTAAATCTCTTTTTTAATATCTATCTATAGTGACTCATATATCAACTATAGCTGAAAATAAAATATACAGAGACACCTTTTATTTTAATCAAATTACTGCACTACCCTCTCAAAGTCAGGTGCTCTAATATCATTTATGTCATCACCCCAGAAGCGCTCGCGGTCTTGTTGTCGTTCTGCTTTACGCAAAGCCTTCTCACGATAGCCCGGTGCAATTGTGTCTTGCATTTCATCAAATACCATACGGTTAATGGCTGCTTTTGTATACCATAAATTTTGTGCTGGTATTTTGCCTTTCACGAATTTAAAAGCTTCATTTCCGAAATTGGTGTCCTTGCCTTCATTGTATTGTGTTATGTTGCCAACAGTCAGGCTTAATAGTGACTCAAAATCACTTCCTAGTGGACCAGCTACAAATGAGTGTGCATCTCGTCCCGAAGTATCAGTACCAGCAACTAAAATATCGCCTAAGAATGATAACCCGCCACCCTGTACGGCAGACCTAATAAAGAAGTTACTTGCTTTTTTAGGGTTGTCACTATCCCACATGGTTTGGGGGTCATTACCGTTAAGCAACTCTTTTAATTGAACTACCAACCCGCCAAGTAATGTAGTCATCACAAATAAAGGGATTGCATATGCTGCCTTACCTTTTAAGCCTTCTTGGGCCATTGTGCGGCTCCCATGACGCATTAAAAAGGCCACAGAGAAAGATTTAAACTGTACAATCCCTCTAAAGATCTCACCTGTAATCGTTCCTCTAGCACCTACATTTATTAGAGTCTTTTCACGAAGCCCTGCTTCAATTACTGCCATGCCCTGCTCATCTAGTAAATGTGCTTGAAGTTGTGAGGCAACTTGATCTTTCACCTGTTTTGGATCACCAAATGAAGTTAGTTTTTCATCTGGAATTTCATAGATAGAACGCGCTGACATGAGTTGATTGCCTTTGCGGTCCACGACTGGTTCAGCCAATTGGAAAACCTGCCATGCTCGCTCATCTAAGCCCGTATTTGAAAGTAATTCACGGTCTTGTACATCTAGGTCATTCCAAGCTTTAGAACGGCTTAAGCGGCCGTATTTCTCCATAAGGAGTTTAGTGAACCCAACTTTTGATGCTGCTGTAAGTGCATTTAGAAAAGATGCTCGCATAACCTGAGTCGCTATCCCACTAGAGATACGAGCCACTTTTGCAGTCATGCCATGCGTGGAAGTCAATCCATCATCTGACCATCGAGCAATCGATCCCAACATTTCCTCAGTCGCTAATCCTAAACTATGCGCTAGTTCCCGATCTGCTTTATTGGCTGGGTTAAGTTGTCTAATCAACTCTCCAAAAGCCTTACGATATGAAAGACCATGCACATGAGCTGTTTTAGCAATGGTTGCCTGATCAGTAGTCGATGCGATGGTAGTTCCTCCAAGCATAGAGAAAATATTCATTGAGCGATATGAAGTACCTAAATTTGCAAGAACTTGCGACTGTGGCGAGTTACCACCACTGAACTCATCAAACATAGTTTCAATCCGCTTGCGACTACTTTTGGTTTTATTCTCATCAATTCCCTTTTCCCAATCTTTTTTTGCAGCAGCATCCATCAAAATTTTTAAAGCGGTTTTCGGGTTACTTCCAAGGTTTTCGACCAATGCAATATCTTTTGATAAGCCTTTGATATGAGCATTTACCAAGTCTACAAACTGCATGCTGCCATATTTATTCTGATATCTTAACCATGCATCAGCATCCTTAAAATGTAAGATTCGACTTTCAGAATGTCGGTTAGTTACTTTTGAAGTTCCAGCACCTGTTGCTTGTTTACCAACCTCAATCTTGTTTGCACCATCACTAGATAACGTATCATATGCATATTCAAGCAATGAACGTATTTCTTGCTGTGAGTAGTAATCGCCGTTCTCATGCACAAACATTCTAGTATCTTGATCTGGAAGCACATCACTTACCCATTGCTCCTTCCCAGCCTTAGCAATTTTTTCTAGACCATGAGTCTGAGGCACAACCCAATTTTCTAGTCTTCCAATGTCACCACCGTTGCGGTTGAATCGCTCGCGCATGTCTTCAAAAACTTCACCCATCTTGTCACTGATCTTTTTTGCTAATGCATCACCAGTGTTTTCACCAAAACGCTCTCGGATGATATTTCTTACTAGCTTCGGATCTGTGTAAACCCCCAAGCCTCCTTTAATATTGGTATAGAATTCTGTTAAACGTCCTTCATAGATTGATGATATTGCACGAGCCAGAGAATCAACTGATGTGATACCTGACATATCACCATGAGCCGCAACCATACGGTCTATGACTTCCATTGATGAGAGCTTAGGGTGATCAAGCTTAGTGAAATTTTTTGACTGTGTAAGAATGTTATTCGCAGCAATTTTATGTTTGCGTTTTAATTGTTCTTGAATGTCAATTGCAACTTGCTTAGATGCTTCTGTGATTTTTTCAGAGTCAGAAAGATTGCGCCATTTATTAATATCTTTGCGTGCCATGTTGCGCATGGCTTCATTGATGCGTGATTCAATTTTTATTGCTTCTTGAGCTGATAGTGATTGCTTGCCAAGCGCTTTAGCTACTGCCTGTTTGCATTGTTCTTTCATTTTCATATTCCTATTTTCTAAAACTTGGAACAACACCAACGTTATCCACCCAATATTATTAATTTAGAACGATATTCATATTCAAAAAATGGGTAAATTCCGAAACAAAAAAGGAGGTTTTAAAGCCTCCTATTTACTCATTTATATAAAATCAAAAATTCATAGTGTTCAATGAATTCTCCTATTAACGGGATCTCCCTTACTTATACGTTCTAAAATTTGTTTTACAGAGTCCACTTTCTTTAAAATTAAATTTATTTCAAAACCAAACGAATGCTTGTTCAATAGACGCTTATATTTATTCTCAGGATCGAGATAATACCCCGTAATAATTAAAGCATTCGATATATTGTTGATCCAAGCTAATGCTGTCCTTAAAGAGGAGTAATATATATCTTTTGGCTTCGCCATAATTAATAGCAACTGATTTAATTCTTCAAGGTCATTTACTATAACTAATAACTGATGAATAAATTGCTTCTGAAAAAGCTGATTGGAATCTAGATAACGAATATCTTCCTGAAATTTTTTCAATTTTTCTGGAGTGCTTTTACATAGATCAATAGCTCGGTTAATATTGGTTCCTGTAATCGGTTCAAAAAACTTCTTTTTAGATCCCATGTGTAATCCTCCTAAGCTATAAGGTAACGATTAATTCGAGGTATTTCTTTTTCTGTTTTATTAGTCAAATGCATCCAAAGTTCAACAAAGGCAGCGCCGTTGTCATATTTCATGACACTTCCACAGATCCATTCTCTGACTGAGGAAGCCCCTGATATTGGCAATACATATGCAATCTTCTCAAGTGTCCAACCCAGATTTTTCAAATCTACAATCATTCTGTTGAAGTCTGGAGCTAAATAGTTTAGCAATCTCTTATTAAAAAAAAGATTTTTAGGTGTGGAGAAGCAGCATAACTCAGCAAATATATTCATAGTTCAGCCCTATCAATTTATCTAATTAGGACTTGGATTAGGTCCACAAAAAATGGGTATATTTTCAATAAAACGCGCGCGCGCGCGAGGGAGACTGTAAAACACCCTATTTCTCTTACTTTTCCTATCCATAAAAACCCCAACTCTGGCCAACAAATCTCAAACTAAATCACCAATTGATAAACGCTTTATTCGCCCTCCTAGGCTCTTAATAATTATTCATATACCTTGATTCATTTTTCTTTAAAAAAGCTAACAGAACTCAAACCAGTGAGAAATTGAGCTATTTTTTTTAATTGGTTTTTGAGAAGGAACAATTCAAATCTATTTATTTATATTATTTTGACTATCTCAAATGCTGTAATTTATTGAGCCAATATCTCGTTTAGAGTGAATGATCGATTCTATGATTGATTCATTGATAGGTTCTGCATCCCAAAATTGGGTTGATTCTACATCCCAATTTTGGGAGTATTCAAAATACCAATAATAGGAATATTACCGTTTTTGGAATAATCCCATTATTGGGTTAGTTATGGGCTAGAAATCAGAGTAGCCAATTTTGATTTAAAATTTTTGCTTTTAGCTTTTGATGTAGTAACAGCATTTTTTTGATGTAGTAACATAATCAGCGTATGTAAAATAATCAAAATTATGAACATTTGATATCCTCTAACGACCATTATTTTTATATCAAACAAGGCAAAAGTTTTACAAAAATATCTTATACTAAGCAATGAATATTAATAACAAATTTAATTATAGAGGTTGACTTGAACGATTTGAAATCCGTAGCAATGGGACTGTTATCAATCATAGATACTGATGATGCCTTTTCAGACTATGAAAACTTAAGATGTGACAAGGATTATTACTACATATACAAACATCTAAGCTTTGACCAATATTTTAAAGTATTAGAAATATTTACAGAATGTCATTTAAAGTTTACTCCTCCTGCTCGTTTCAATGATCCTTATGACTGCGTAGCAGTAACTGAAATTGAAGGTAACAAGCCTACTGAGTTACTTCAAAAAGCTCTCACTGAAAAATTAGCAGTTACATGCTTCAACAATAATCCTTTAAGTATTCTAATGTGGTCACATTATGCACAATCACATCAGGGATTCGTTATTGAATTTAGAATACCGCAACCTTTCATTTACGGTCCCGCTCCTGATGTCTTTACTCTATTAAAAGTCATATATACGGATAACTTTCCTAAAACAGTCTTACCACCTGCCCCAGTTACTCCATGGTCAGATGATTTCTATAGACTTATGCATACAATGGTAAAAAATCAATTCTTAACGAAATCTAGTGAGTGGGGATATGAAGAAGAATTTCGAGTGCTTAAACATGATTATGATCCCAACAATGAAAATTCATTGTTAGTAAAGTTTCCACCCTTAAGCATAGCGTCAGTAATTCTAGGAGCTAAACTAAATTCAGATGATGAAAAATATAACGCGCTCTTAAATGCTATAAATCAATATAATTTATCAAATAAATGTAATTTACCTGTGTACCAAGCCCAATTACAGCCAAATAGTTTCAAGTTAGCAGTTCCAGACCATCCACGCCTTAGTAAAGAAGCTTTTACTATTCGTCATTTCTATGAAAATTTAAAGGCACAAGAATGAAAATAGTAATGTTACATTATTTTATTTTCTCAGCCCTTAATAACCGCACCGCAACATATCCAAATGATATTATGGCTGGTTTTATCAAATCATAATGATTCCATCAGTTCGAATCCCAACTTAGGATTCGAACCAGCGTTCATAATAGTATTTTACTAAAATAAAGTACTTCATGAAATAAGGATACAAGTGGGGATATATTTAAAAATATATCACCACTTAAACCTTATATATAAATAATTGTAGACTATAGTTCGAGTCCCGCAGGGCGCACACTTTTAGTGAATTAATCCTTCACTTCAGCCAGCAATGTTTCAGCTGCAAGTTTGCCTAAATTATTAGAAGCAAGCGGACTATCGCCCGTTAACAATTTACGGTCTCGATGACATTGACCAGTAATGCCAGTGTTCAAAATCTTCACACCGAGTTTTTCAAGGTTTTCACCGACTAACCACGGTAAAGCTCCAGGCATGTAACCAATATCAATATTCGCTCCCTTATCTAACGAGTCAGGGAATACACAAATTTGATAATCTTTAAAAATATAATTCTCAGGCTGTTCATCTACTGCGGCAGCCAGTAACGAAGCTGGACCATGACATAACGTAATAATAAATTTGTCTTGCTCAACTGCCCATTTAAGAACTTTCTTCACTTCAAGGCTATGCGGAATCTTCGCTAACACACCATGCCCACCCGGAATAAATACAGCCGCATATGGAGAGTTTTCACCGACTACGTTTTCTAAAATATCGGCAAGTTTTAACGGATTTTTTAATTTATCTGCATATTTCTGGAAAGTATCTAATACCACCTGTTCTTGCTTTGGCATTGCCCACATTTCAAGTTTGGCTGGATTACCTGAAAGTGTCGCAACATCAATTTCAAATCCGGCATTATCTAAATGGAACATTGGCAAAAGCATTTCTACTGGATGGTTTCCGGTAGAAAAGAACTTACCGTTTTGCATCTGGATATAACGTTCATCAGTTGCAATCATTAAAACCTTTTTATTGCCCGCATACGGCGTTGGATAGGTTGTGCCATCGTAATCTGTTTTAGGAGAAGTATATTGACTCAGTGAATATGGTGATGGGAAGAACGCATTATCTTCAGCTAAATCTGGAGTTGGATTTTTATCATTTGTTGCTGGGGTATTCATGGTTACCATCCTTTAGAATTGAAGAGCGAAATAACAGCTTTAAGACAGTTATTATTTCTTAGTAAATGTATATTCAGATCAAGAAACAGGTGCAACAAGCCAATAGAATTTGGCAATTTTTATATAGAAATAGGCACAATTAATAATTATAAAATTTCAGTTTAGGCAAACATGTCATTCACCTAAACTGTCACAGATAAGATTAAGCATTCATCTCTAAAACGATCTTTCCAATATGGTCGCCCTGCTCCATACATGCATGAGCACTTTGTACATCTGAAAAAGCATAGGTTTTATAGATTTGTGGTAAACACTTGCCTTGCTCCAATAACGGCCATACATGTTCATGTAATGACTGAGCGATCTGTGCTTTTTCTTGGCTATTACGCGCTCGCATCGTTGAGCCTGTAATCGTTGCGCGTTTTAAAATCAGTTTTTGTAAATCAAATTCTTTTGCAATTCGACCTCCCATAAAGCCAATAATGACAAGTCGGCCATCACGTTTTAATAGATTTAAGTTTTTCTGAAAATAAGAGCCACCCACAATGTCCAAAATAACATCAACACCTTGTTCTTGAGTATGGTTCAAAATTTCCTGCTCAAAATCTTGGGTTTTATAATTAATTGCTGTGGTTAAATCAGAGAGTGCTTCAACTTTATCTTCACTACCAACAGTAGCAAAAGTTTTAATACCTAAAGCATGGCAAATCGCTAAAGCAGTGGTTCCGATCCCACTTGCACCGCCATGAATCAGGGCAGTTTCATCTTTCTTTAAACGGCCAATATCAAAAAGATTTGCCCAAACCGTAAAGAATGTTTCTGGAATCGCAGCAGCTTGAGTAAATGATAAATTCTCAGGTATTGGCAATACTTGAGTTGCAGTTACCGCACAGTATTCTGCATACCCGCCACCATTGGTTAAAGCACAAACCTTGTCCCCGACTTTAAACTGTTGCACTTGCTCACCCACAGCAACCACTACTCCAGCGACTTCAAGTCCAGGGATTTGAGTAACCCCTTTAGGCATTGGATATAACCCCATACGCTGTAAGACGTCAGGGCGGTTAATTCCAGCAGCTTTAACCTCAATTAAAACTTCATCAGCTTGAGGTACCGGAACATTTGAATCTTGAAGTTTTAAAACCTCAGGTCCGCCAGGAACCGTAATTTCAACAATTTTCATGGTTGTCGGAAGATTCATTGATATGCTCCATGTTTGGTTTATATTTAAGACGTGTTGATTTACTTTAGTTTGTTGATAATTTAGGTGGAACTCCAAACAGCCGCTTAAACTCTCGACTAAACTGTGAGGCACTCACATATCCTACCTCATAGGCAGCTTCTGCAACGCCCATTTGGTTATTTAGGATTAGATCACGAGCCTTATGTAATCGAGTAATTTTGATGTACTGTAATGGAGAATAGTTGGTAACTTTCTTAAAAGCTTGATGAAAAAGCGAAACGCTCATTCCTGCCTGTTTAGCCAACTCCTGAACCGTTAAGTTACGATAATAATCTCTTTGAATAATTTCACAAATCGTATAAATCACTCCACTTCGGCTCATAATAGCCGAAAGGTTCTGGATAAAATCACCACCGCCAGCTTGTAAAACCCGATAAATAAGTTCGCGTTTCACCTGCTCTCCTAAGATTGCAGTATCTTGCTTGGAACGAAGTAAGTTCAACAAGCGTAAAGCAACATCAGATATAACCGAGTTCATTTCAATAATATTTAAACCACAGCTCAGTTTTATCTCTTTGTTATCAAAATCTTCTATAAGTGGTCGCTGCTCTTTATCCATTTTAGTCGCCAGCTCAGCCATCATTTGAGGTTCAAATTTAATCGCAATTGCAAGCATTGGTTCACGCTCAACCAACGTATCGCAATCAAAAGGGATAGCAATTGAGATAAATAAACACTGTCCTTGTTGAAACTTAAAAATATCTTTTCCGATATAAGCCCGTTTTACACCCTGAATGACTAGAACGATGGAAGGCTCTTGCAATACAGCAACCGGCTGTGTGGAATGATCTACCCTCATCAGGGTGATATTTGAAATATGAGTGGGATATAGCCCTTCTTGAGGAGCCAAATACAAAAAAGCCTCTACCAAACTTTTCGTCAAGTCATTCTGTTGCATTGCTTTATTTTTTACGGGCTATTTAAGATTTACTATATCAATCAAACTAAAAGGAAAAAGTATTTCTTGGTAGTACTTTGTATAAATAAGCAAGTTAAAGCTATTTTTAGGCATAAAAAAACCTAGATTTCTCTAGGTTTTTTATTCTTAATCTGACTATTAAGCAGATAAGTTAAAGAACATAGCAGCAATTAGGATAATCACACCTAATACAATTCGATACCACGCAAATACACGTAATGTATGACGCTCAACGAAGAGTACGAGTGCTTTTACAACCAATAAAGCAGCAATAAATGCCGCAACAAAACCCACTCCAATATTAACCATATTGTCTGAAGTCAACACATCAGCATTTTTAATTAGGTCAAAAGTTGCTGCACCTAGCATGGTCGGCATTGCAAGGAAAAAAGAAAACTCTGTTGCAGCTTTACGAGACAAGCCTGCAAACATCCCGCCTACAATTGTCGCACCTGAACGAGAAGTCCCAGGAATCATCGCAACACATTGAGCCAGACCAACTAAAAGCGCCTGTTTAAACGTGATCTTGGTCGCATCATCCGTTTTATGTTCAAATTGTTTAGATTCAACCCAGAAAATAATAAGCGCGCCGACAATCAGAGCAATCGCAACTACAATTGGGCTAAATAAAACACTTTTAATAAAATCTACAGCTAAAACGCCAATAATCACTGCCGGGAAAAAAGCAATTAAGACACTAATGGCAAAATGGCGTGACTCGACATCACCACTAAAAAAACCTTTGATTAAGTTAATGATTTTCTGACGATATAACCAACACACTGCCAGAATAGCACCTAACTGGATCACTACTTCAAAGACACGACCACCATCTGAATGGAAATCGATAATATGACCAAATAAAATTAAATGACCAGTACTCGAAATAGGTAAAAATTCAGTTAAGCCTTCAACAAAGCCTAGAAACAGTGCTTTTATAACTTCAAAATTTTCCATAACTTGCTCAAAGAAAGTTAGTTAATCACTAGAACGATCTAAAATTTATTTTATTGCCACAGTTAGCCTTTTATTTAGCTCAACATGTGTTCAATATCAGATCATTTCTAGCATTTGTGGTTATTGCCTCTAGTGAAAGGCAGTTTATTTAAAGTGCGATAATGTATCACATCATAATGACAAACTTAGGTTAACTATCGTAAAAAGATAAAACTTGGTTAAAAATGGCCAAATTTTCTTTTGTTATAGATAAGTTTTTTACAATAGATGAGTTTAGAAAATCATCTTAAAAAGTCCTTAAAAAAACATGTTATTATTCCAATTAAATACAACTCATATCAAAAATTCAGACTGAATGAAAAATACCAAAATTAACGCACGTCATCTTATTATCGACCTCTTTCTTTCTTCCGCTTATCCTCAGCTCAGTATCAAGCAAATTTTGGTTGCAGCTAAACTTTTTAACTTAAGTGAAAATGGTATTCGAGTTGCGACAACACGCTTGTTAAATGAAGGTATGATCCAGAGCGTAGAACGCGGAATCTATCAACTTTCTCCGTCTGCAAAAGATTGGGCGAAAGTTATTCTCAATCGTAAAAATGGAATTAAACAAACTAAAGAATGGCAGCAGCATTATCTCGCCGTGTTTACAGGAACCTTAGGCCGTATAGACCGAACAGCACTAAAAAAACGGGAACGTGCACTTCGTCAATTTGGTTTTAAAGAGCTGGAAACTGGTATTTACATCCGCCCAGACAATTTAGCTTATAGCTTTGAAAAAACCTGTGATGAGCTTGTTTTAGCAGGGTTAGAGAAAGAAGCAAAAATTTGTATTATTCAATATGTCGACTCAACAACGCTTAAGCAAATTTTTTCTTTATGGGATACCAAACAACTCGAAAAAAATTATGAAATGTATAGCCGAGATATTACGCACTGGCTTGAAAATTATGCTCACTCCCCTTTAAACGATGCAGCAGTCAAGGCACTTCTTTTAGGAAGGGAAACAATTGCCTTACTCATGAATGACCCATTATTACCCGCACCATTTGTAAATGAATCTGCTCGTAATCAATTTGCTCAAGATGTACAGCAACTAGATGCAATTGGCCAGAAACTTTGGAAAAAAATATATGAACAGGAATTAAATTTATAGACATCTGATTTATTTTTTTACAAACAAATATTTCACTTTTTAAGTTTTTATGACTATATTTGTAATATAAAATATGGATACCAAACTCTAATTTGGGAGAATAAAAATGAATGCACAGGTGAGTGTTACCGATCTATTTAGCAGAGAAGAAATACAAGAGCTTACAGAACCTTCAGATGCATATGGCGCTTGGGCCGTTGCTAGCACATGGGCTGTTATTGGAGGAACATTTGCCAGCTTAATTATGATGTGGGATTACTTACCGAGTTGGGGGAAATTATTAGCATGTATGCTTGCTCTAGCTGTTTTAGCTGGCCGTCAGTTATGCCTCGCAATTTTAATGCACGATGCATCCCATAAAAGTTTATTCAAAAATAAGAAAATAAATGATTTCGTTGGAGATTGGTTATGTGCTCGCCCAATCTGGAACGACCTACAAAAATATCGTGTACACCATGTTCGTCATCACGCCAAAACATCTACACCGGATGACCCAGATCTTTCTTTAGTTGCAGGCTTTCCTGTCAGTAAAAAATCTCTTACTCGTAAATTCTTACGCGACTTAACCGGTATAACAGGATTAAAGTTTAGCTTAGGCCGTGTGTTGATGGACCTTGATGTCATGAAATGGACTGTAGCCAATGATCAAATCTGGTTAGACCGTAGTGATAAAAATTTCGTTGACTATGCAAAGAGTATTGCAAAAAACAGTACAGGCGCTATTGCAACCAACCTATTACTTTATGGTGTTTTAAAAGCATGTGGTCAACAACGTTTTTATTGGTTATGGCCTTTGGCTTATTTGACTCCATTTCCATTATTTTTAAGAATTCGTTCAATGGCAGAACATGCAGGTATGCAAACCAGCAATACTGCTTTAACTAACACTCGTACCACACGTGCAGGTTGGATTGCGAGAAGCTTTGTGGCCCCCATTCATGTCAATTACCATATGGAACATCATTTAATGGCGTCTGTTCCATATTTTAAATTACCGCGTATGCATAAAATATTAAAAGAACGTGGGCATGTGCCCACTCCACCGAGCTATTTTGAAGTAATTCATACACTTTCATCAAAACAAGATTTAACAAATTAAGATAGGGTTAGAAGACCACTTTCAAATTTGTGGTCTTCTTGATTATTCACGTATCTCTAAATTTTTTAGTTTTAATTGAGTTTGATAATACTTCGGTGTTACACCCATCCAGCGTTTAAAAGCGCGGGTGAAATGGGGGGTATCGGCATAGCCTAATCTTAAAGCCACAGCTTCAATTGACATTGAACTATTTTGCAAAAGATCTTGTGCATATTGCTTTCGAGTTAAATCAACTAATGCTGAGAAACTTGTATTCTCTATTGCCAAATACCGCTGTAGGCTACGTTCTGACATATTCATCATTTGGGCAACTTGCTTAACTTTTAATATTTCCCCCTGACTATTGATCAATAATTTTTTTATTACTTGGCTAATTTCTGCTTTCCATCCACTTCGTAACTTCAATTTATCAATATCTTTTTTACACTGGGCTTTCAGCAAAGGTGCCAGCATAGGGTCAGCCGTGAGTATAGGCTGCATTAAATATTCTTTTGGAAAAATCCAAATATTATGTTTTTGCTCAAATAAACAACTTACCCCTAATTTATCTTTTATTTTTGAAAAACCTAGTGGTTCGGGCATATTCAATTGCACTGTACCTAAAGCAGATAACCCTGTTAGATGTTTTGCGATGTGAATAAAACCTAACAACAAAAAAATAGTCGCATCTGAACTTAATTGAAAACTTTTTAATGGTTGATGAATAGACCAGTAAACATCGTCTTGCTCTTGCTTTAACTCGGGTTTAAAGGCATCACAACGCGAACCAATAAATTGTTCAAGTATTTTTAAAGCCTCTCCAAGATTTGCAGACACCATGGCTGCCATACCGACAGAACCATAACAAGAAGCTTTCATTTCCAACGCCAGATAACCCGCTAATGCTGGCTCATGAGTGAGTTGAATCGCATGCTCAAGTAAGTTATTTAAGGTATTAAACTCAACATACCAATACGGTTTTTTTAATTGTTCCGGTGTTACTCCACTACCCTCTAAAAACTGCTCACAAGAGATACCTCTGCGCTTAACGATGTCAGCTAATAAATTAATATAAGTTCCGGGTAATTCTGGAGTCATGAGCGGCCCATTAGAAAGCGTAATTGTGGCGTTAAATGGTAAAAACTGTCAGTTCTTGAACTATGCCATGCTTTTAAATTCAGGCATAGTCACTTAAGACAAACTGACTTAACTCTCCGACATTCCACTAAAAACTAATCTTTTCTTTAAGAGTAAAGACACTATGAATATCCTGATTGTTCATGCTCATCCAGAACCTCTGTCTTTTACAACTTCCCTAAAAACGACAGCACAGCAAACCTTAAAAAAATTGGGCCATCAAGTAGAAATTTCCGATTTATATGCAATGCAGTTTAATCCTGTTGCCTCTAAGGAAGATTTTTTAGAACTCAATCAACCTGATTATTTTAACTATGCATTAGAACAGCGAAATGCCACAAAACAACAACTTTTGGCTCCTGATATTCAAGTAGAAATTGACAAAGTAAAACGTGCCGATCTAGTAATCTTGAACTTTCCGCTTTATTGGACTTCTGTTCCAGCAATTTTAAAAGGCTGGATTGATCGTGTATTTGTCTCTGGACTTTTTTATGGGGGTAAGCGGTTTTACAACCATGGTGGCATGGCAGGTAAAAAAGCAATGCTCTGTTTAACACTCGGTGGTAGAACACATATGTTTGGGGAAAATTCTATTCACGGACCAATTGAACATTATCTATCACCGATTCAACGCGGTACTTTGGCTTATACTGGCTTTGAAGTTCTTCCCCCATTCATTGCCTACCATGTACCTTACATTAGCCAAGAAGCACGTGAAACTATTCTTGAGGACTATGTCACTTATCTCGCTCACCTTGACCAACTTGAACCCTTAAAATTTCCTAAACTTGAAGAATTTGATGAAAAGTTATATCCCCTCTAATACTATGTTTTAAATCTAAAAGGCGCGATAACCGAATTCTTTTCTATTTCGGTTATCCCTTAAATAAAGCAAGCTTAAATCCAGCAATTAATTCCTCAAAAAATTTGACCAAATAGTAAAGAAAATACTCTCAATTTTTATCTAATAAATAACAATATAAAACTGAATCAATAATATACATGTGTAGAGAAACTAGACTTATCCATTAAAAATGATGACTAATACTCATTTCATAATCAATCAATTCATATTTTTACAAAAAAATCTTTGACCATTTTTCTTGGATTTATGACAAAAATGTCATAAAAACAAGCAACTTTAATAATAGATAAAAAATATAAATATCAATTATTTAAATTAATTAAACAACAAAAATATTCCTTCATATTTCATTCATTATTGCCATTTTTTGTATAAAAAGTGAGTACTCTGCAGTTCATAGAACAGATTTACTCTTAGTGTAATTATGCTATTTTTGTTACATGGAGTTATCAATGCTTTGAAACTTGTAATTCAAAGCACTGAAGGCAACACAGTTTAAACGGTTTAACTCTGTTACTTTTAAAAAAATGTCTTGAAGTTCAAGGAAAGATTAAAAATGAAATTAAAACATCTGAGCACTGCAATGATTTTAGCAACGCTGCCTGCAACTGGGGTTTTTGCAGCAGCTTTAGATCGCTCTGGACAGTCAATGTCTGCGTTCTTCCAACCTGGTAATTACTTTGAAGCAGGTATTTCTGTTCTAGATCCTGATGTAGCTGGTAAAGAAGCTGGATCTAGTGCCACACGTCGTGATATTGGCGATATGGCGAATGACTACTACTTCCCAAGTGCTGCATTAAAATTACAAATTAATGACCAATTTTCTTTCGGTCTACTCTACGATCAACCATTTGGAGCAGATGCAGAATATTCAGGTAATAACGTATTCGTTTCGAATCCAGGCAGTGATACTATTTTAAGTCAAAAGGCATTAGGTGACTTAGCAACCAGCTCAATTCAGAAGTTAGTTCAAGCATCTGGATCAGCATTTACACCAGCTCTTATAGAGGTGACGAAGGTTACTGGCGGTGACCCTACAAAACCAACTCAAACAGAGATTTTAGGTGCATTACAACAAGTTGCTGCCGGAGGAAATACAACTGTAGGTGCAGGACTGACAGCACTACAAAAAACCCAAGCTGCTATTAACGCAGCAAATAATTATTTAGGTACTGGTGGAACTAAAGTTAAAGTTGATACACAAAACTTATCTTTTGTATTTGGTTATCAACCAACTAAAAACTTCAATTTCTACGCAGGTCCTGTATTACAAACAGTTAAAGGTAATGTAAGTTTACGAGGTCAAGCTTATAGTCTTTATAATGGTTATGATGCAAGTATTAAAGAAACTACAGGTGCTGGTTGGTTAGCAGGTGCTGCTTATCAGATTCCTGAAATCGCACTTAGAGCATCTGTAACTTATCGTTCTGAAATTGATCACAAAGTAAATATTGATGAAAATTTATCTATATTAAATTTCCCTGGTCTTACTTCAGTATTGGCTGGTTTAGACGTTCCAGCATCTAAACTTCAAGCAATTAATTCATCTGGTAAAACTACAATCACAACACCACAGTCTGTTAACCTTGATTTTCAGACAGGTATCATGGCGGATACAGTTGCGTTTGCCAATGTACGCTGGGTGAATTGGAAAGATTTCTCAATTCAACCATATAAATTTGGCAAAGTTTCAGAAGCTGTAGGTGGTCTTGTTGGGCGTCCAAATGGCTTCAACCTAGTTGAATATTCTGATGACCAATGGTCTGTGAACGCTGGTGTAGGCCGTAAGCTTAATGATAAATGGGCTGGTAATGTTTCTGTAGGTTGGGACTCTGGTGCAGGTAATCCTGTAACAACATTAGGACCAACAGAAGGTTACTGGAACGTAGGTTTAGGTGTTCAATATAGCCCTACTCCACAAACTTTCATCGCTGGTGGCGTAAAATACTTCTGGTTGGGTGATGCCAAAGCTCAAACAGGCGCGCAAGCAGGTAGCGATGAATATGTTGCAGATTTCTCTGATAACAACGCTATCGCTTACGGTTTAAAACTTGGTTATAAATTCTAAGTTTCAAAAACTAATCTAAATAAAAAAGGCGCTATAAGCGCCTTTTTTATTGTCCATTTGTTCTTTCTTAAGCAGGAATATTGCGCTGTGAAACTGAACGGATTGCTTCTTTTAATGCATCATAACCATTGATTGCAGGAAACTGCGGAAACTCTGCAATAACATTTGCAGGCGCATCAAACAAGAAACCATGGTCGGCTTCACCAAGCATCGTTGTATCGTTATATGAATCACCTGCTGCAATCACACGGAAATTCAAACCATGTAGTGCTTTAACCGACTCACGTTTTTGGTCAGGTTGGCGAAGTTTATAAGCTGTAATCATACCATTTTCATCTGTCTCTAATTTATGACAGAAAATTGTTGGCCAGCCTAATTGCTTCATTAAAGGATGAGCAAACTCATAAAAAGTATCCGACAAAATGACCAGTTGAAAATGATTGCTCACCCATTCAACAAACTCTTTTGCACCTGGTAGTGGCCCCATCTCGGCAATAACTTCTTGGATGTCTTTTAAGCCTAAACCGTGTTGTTTTAGAATATTCAGACGCTGAGTCATTAAAACATCATAATCCGGAATATCACGAGTTGTTGCTTCTAGTTCTTTAATCCCTGTTTTTTTTGCGAAATTGATCCAAATTTCAGGAACTAAAACTCCTTCAAGATCTAGGCATACGATTTCCATGAATGCTTCCAACGTTGGTTAAAAATTGCTGTATCATACCACTAAGATTTTCAGTTTTGCGTTGTTATTGATCAAATCAATTTTATTCATAAGGATCGAAATTAAAGTGCTAAGCAATTTATTCACTATCCTTTAGAATATTTTTCATAACTCAATGCGCCCAAGCCTTTTGCCAGGAACACCCATGACCGTTATTCCGACTATTGATATCGTTGATGCTCTCGCGGCTGAATATGCAGCTAAAAGTCCGCGCGAGATTCTAGAACTTGCATTAAGCCAACAAGGTGAGATCGCAATTTCGTTCTCTGGAGCAGAAGATGTAGTCTTAATTGATATGGCTTCACGTTTAGGTAAACCTTTCCGTGTTTTTAGTCTTGATACAGGCCGTCTACACCCTGAAACTTATCAATTTATTGAAACTGTTCGTAAGCACTACAATATTAATATCGAGATTTGTTTCCCTGATGCGGAAGCTGTGCAAAGCATGGTGAATGAAAAAGGCTTATTTAGTTTCTTTAAAGATGGACATCAAGAATGCTGTGGCATTCGAAAAGTTCAACCTTTACGTAAGAAACTAGCGACCTTAGATGGCTGGATTACAGGTCAGCGTAAAGATCAGAGCCCTGGTACACGTACTGAAATTCCAGTGGTACAAGCTGATGCAGGCTTCTCTGGTCCGGGTAAGCAACTCATTAAATATAATCCGCTTGCCAACTGGTCTAGCGCCGATGTGTGGAGTTATATCCGCATGATGGAAATTCCATATAACCCTCTACACGAGCGTGGTTTTGTTTCGATTGGATGTGAGCCATGTACACGTCCAGTACTTCCAAATCAACATGAACGTGAAGGTCGTTGGTGGTGGGAAGAAGCAACACAAAAAGAATGTGGCTTACATGCAGGTAACTTGAAAAAATAGTTCGGTATAAAAAAACCACTGATGAATCAGTGGTTTTTTTTACAGTTATATCTCGTACACAAAGTCATATTTAATCTGTAATAAACGCTATATACTAAATTTACGGTTCTATAATTCTAATAAGAGCTCAGTTAAGGGCTTCTTAGAAAAAAGCATGAGGCACAACGAGTTATGCGTCCATTACACCCTATTGATTTTATTTTTCTATCACTAGAAAAAAGACAACAACCGATGCATGTTGGCGGATTGTTTTTATTTGAAATACCTGAAAATGCCCCTGAAACTTTCGTTCACGATTTAGTAGAAGAAATACGCCAATCTAAAAGTATTCCTGTTCCACCCTTCAATAACCGTTTAAATGGTCTATTTTGGGATGAAGATGAAGAGTTCGATATCGACCACCATTTTCGCCATATTGCCTTGCCTCATCCTGGCCGAATTCGTGAATTACTGGTTTATATTTCCCAGCAGCACAGCTCTTTAATTGATCGTGCAAAACCACTTTGGACGTGTGACATTATTGAAGGGATCGAAGGCAATCGTTTCGCGATGTACTTTAAGATTCATCATGCCATGGTTGATGGTGTTGCAGGCATGCGCTTAATTGAGAAGTCGCTGTCAAAAACGCCGGAAGAAAAACATGTGGTTCCACTTTGGTGTGTAGAAAGTAAAAGAACAAAACGCTTAAAAGTACCAAAACCAAGCACAAGTAAGATCAAAAGTATTTTAGGTGGTATCAAATCACAGCTTGAGGTGACCCCTAAAGTCATGCAGGAATTATCGCAAACCATTTTTAAAGAAATGGGTAAAAATCCTGATTATGTCTCCACCTTTCAGGCTCCGGTTTCAATTTTAAATCAACGTGTAAGTGCTTCACGTCGGTTTGCAGCCCAATCTTTTGAATTAAGCCGTCTTAGAAAAATTTCTAAAGCACTTGGTGTAACGATCAATGACGTCGTACTTGCTGTGTGTTCTGGGGCATTACGTGAATATCTGATTAGTCACAACAGCCTGCCTAAAAAGCCTCTCATTGCCATGGTTCCTGCTTCCCTACGCACAGATGACTCTGACGTGAGCAATCGTATTACCATGATTTTGGCAAATTTAGGAACCCATAAAGATCAGCCTCTAGAGCGGCTCGAGATCATTCGTCGTAGTATGCAAAATTCAAAGCAACGCTTTAGCCGCATGACCGCGAATGAGATTTTAAACTATAGCGCTGTTGTTTATGGTCCAGCTGGACTTAACATTATGTCTGGGATGCTTCCTAAGCGTCAGGCATTCAATTTAGTGATTTCCAATGTACCTGGCCCACGTGAGCCGCTTTATTGGAATGGTGCGAAACTAGATGCACTCTACCCTGCTTCTATTGTCATGGACGGACAAGCGCTCAATATTACAATGACAAGCTATCTGGATAAGCTTGAAGTAGGTTTAACAGCATGTCGAAATGCTTTGCCTAAAATGCAAAACCTTTTAACGCATCTTGAAGATGAGATTCAACGGTTCGAAGAAATTATTGAAGAGAAACAGCTGAAACATCATTCAGCGAGTTAGGAAAAATTAAGGGGCTTTAAAATGGCCCCTTATTTTTTAATTGCGCGGCACTGGTTAAGCAACTGATGACATACTGAACGAATCATTGCAGTTGTGATTGGTACTTCTTTACCTTGGTCATTCAACATATAGCAGCTATTGACTGGCGTGCTTTCTAAAACATGTTTAAGACCGTTGCTAATTAAGTTTTCACTTACATTCATGGGTTATACCTCTTATTGTTTGCTAAGACGTTTAATAGGGAGAACGTCTAGGGCTACTGTATGTAAGTAGTATTTAAAATTCATGAATGAAAGTAAAATTTCAGTTGTAACAAGGATTAAGCGATATCTTGTTACAACTTTAACTTAAAATGATATCGTATTGCTCTTGCGTATATAAATTTTCGACCTGAAATTTAATAACTCTGTTGATAAAATGCTCTAAATCCGCCACTGCAGGTGCTTCTGCTGTTAATAATCGGTCAATCACGGATGGATGAGCAACGACAGTAAAGCCACTCGTAGACTCAAATGCACGGGTGTAGCGCAATATCTCTCGAAATATTTCGTAACACACTGTCTCTGCAGTTTTGACAAAACCACGCCCCTGACACGTTGGACACGATTCACATAACAAGTGTTCTAATGATTCACGTGTACGTTTACGTGTCATTTCTACCAGACCAAGTTCAGAAACCTGTGTGATTTTGGTCTTGGCATGATCACGTTCAAGCATTTTTTCAAATTGACGCATCACTTCTTCACGATGAATCGCTTCTTGCATGTCAATAAAATCAATAATGATAATGCCACCTAGATTTCGTAGTCTAAGCTGACGCGCAATCACCTGAGTCGCTTCCATGTTAGTCTTAAAGACAGTGTCTTCAAGGCTACGGCCACCAACATAAGAGCCTGTATTGACATCTATTGTGGTCATCGCCTCAGTCTGGTCAATCATTAAATAACCGCCAGACTTTAAAGCAACGCGTGTTTGCAGTGCTTTTTGGATATCTTCTTCAACGTTGTAAAGATCAAATAATGGACGCTCACCCGGGTAATGAATCAGGCGACTTTGCATATTCGGAACAAACTCATCTACAAACTCACGCAGTTTTCCATGAATCTCTCTCGAATCGACATAAATCTTTGCGGTTTCTTCACTTGCCAGATCACGGATAATTCGTTGCGGTAGCGGTAGTTCCTCAAAAATTAAGGAAGGTACTGCCACATCAACTTGCTTACGCTGAATATATTCCCATAACTTACTGAGGTAGCACATATCTTGTGCAATTTCGGCTTCATCTACCCCTTCAGCAGCAGTACGAACAATTACGCTACCGGGTAAATTATGCTCCGCCTGAATGCTCTCAATAATATTACGTAGCCGATCACGCTCTTCTTCAGACTCAATGCGCTGAGAAACACCAATATGGTTACCATATGGCATAAGAACTAAATAGCGAGAAGGAATTGAAAGATCTGTGCTCAGGCGAGCGCCTTTAGTACCGAGCATATCCTTCATCACCTGAACGGTAAGAATCTGCCCTGGATGAAGTAGTTCAAACACATTTGGAGTTGGCTGTGAACGTGGCCAAACCATATCATTAATATGCAAAAAGGCCGTTCTGGATAAACCGATATCAACAAAGGCTGCTTGCATACCCGGAAGCACACGTACAACTTTACCTTTGTAGATATTGCCGACAAGTCCACGTTTAACTGTACGTTCAACATACAGCTCATTAACAGTTCCATTTTCGATTAATGCCACCCGACACTCCATAGGTGTGACATTAATAAGTAGTTCTTCTGACATACATAAACTCAAAGCATTATAAAATTTTTATTAAAGAGTCAGAGGGACTGTTAATGTAGCTTTGTCCATTGTTCATCGACAATGCAATTCAATCAAGAATTATCAACAACCCCTTATGTCTTCACTCTTTTGAATAACTGTGAAAATTCGTACAAAGGAAGCCCTACCACATTACTATAACTTCCTTGAATTTTGGGAATATATTGTGAAGCAATTCCTTGAATTGCATATGCACCGGCCTTCCCTACAGGTTCTCCTGTGGCCCAGTAATCTTCCATATCTTGCGTAGTTAGAGATGCAAACTCAACTTGGGTCTGCACCACCTGACTTAAGATTTGTTGCTGTGTTGCAATACAAATTCCGGAAAATACATCATGCCAACGACCAGATAATTGTTTCCAGATGTCAAAGGCATGCTGCTTTGAGTCAGGTTTACCAATAATCTGACCATCCAGACCAAGGCTCGTATCTGCTGCAATAATCACTGAATCTGGAAAAATGTTTAATACAGCTTGGGCTTTTTCTCTCGCTAACCGCTCTACATATTGGTGAACCAGCTCACCTTCATGAACAGATTCATCAATATCAGGGCTATAGATTTCAAAATTTAAGCCCAGTTGTTGCAACAACTCTCTCCGACGCGGAGAACTAGAAGCTAAAACTAAATGCGCCATTTTGCTAAACAATAATAGACAACAGGCCAGGTTAAGATACTTGTCATCAATGGTTGCCAATGTCGAGCAATCGAAAAATGAATGCCCCCCATCGTTTGAGTCACCCACATAAACGCTAAGTGAGCAATAATCACCAATGTAGCAATTGTCCATAAATTACCAAAAGTCAAAATACGGCGTTCGCGTATTAAAAATCGGGTAATAAACGTGACAATAACAAAACTCAGTGCATTTAATCCTAAAGGTGCATCAAGCAATAGATCTGTAAAAATCCCCATTCCAAATGCGAACCACACCCCACACCATGTTGGCTGGCAAACAACCCAAAACAACATGATCATAAGCATGAACAATGGTCGCCAGCCCGAGATGTCGTAAGATAGTGGATAGATCATGAGGACAGACCCCACGATTATAGAGAGAATAATTCCCCATAATGGATCTTTACGCTTCTCACGTTTCAACTTAGCGATCGGCATATGGTTGCTCCTTCGCTAATGAGTCAGAGAAAAGTACAACAACATGATGACCAGTTGCTAATTGTGCTGCTGGTGTAACATCAATTTCAGCAAACTCACCTGAATTATGGCGACGGATTTTAGCCACCGTACCCACGGCATAACCTGCTGGAAAATGCTCACCTAAGCCTGAACTTAATACTTTATCGCCGACCTGAATATTTGCACTCGTTGGCACATATTCCATTTTTAAACGGCCTAAATCACCAGTACCCGAGACAATTGCACGCATACCTGTACGCTCTAAACGAACAGATAGAGAATGCTCTTTGTCAGAAAGCAGCATCACACGTGAACTATGAGGATATACATTGATAATTTGCCCCATAATCCCTTTATCATCCAGAACCGTTTGACCAACTTTAAGATGATCCATTGCACCACGGTTGATAATGATAATGTGACGAAGCGGATCGGCATCTGTCCCAATCACTTCCGCAATTTCCATACGACCATCAATAATTAATGGTGTATCGAGTAAACCACGTAAGCGGGTATTTTCAGCAGATAATTCAGACAGCTTCTGCAAGCGGACCTGAGCCTGTAATAGCTCAGCCTGCATTGCAGTGTTTTCACGGCGCAGTTGTGTTTCAGATTTAGTTTGTTGATTCAGCCATTCTCTCGACAGTACCGGATAACTTGCAAGTGCATAAATTGGATTATATGCAGCGTACAAGACATCCCTTGCTGGCTGAATTACATAAGGCATGCGCCAATCAAAGAACAGCACCACCAAGCATGTAATGACCGCAATAATGAACGAGCGGAAAGATGGCGGCTGTCTTGAAAAAATATTCGGTTGCACCGCCTAATCCTTAAACTTAACCGACGAAAAGCATGTCATGGTTCGGGTTGTCGAAGAATTCCAATACTTTACCACCACCACGGGTTACACAAGTAAGAGGGTCTTCAGCAACAACAACTGGCAAACCAGTTTCTTGAGCTAATAATTTATCAAGGTTACGAAGTAACGCTCCACCACCTGTCAACACAATACCGCGCTCAGCAATATCAGAAGAAAGTTCAGGAGGAGTTTGTTCAAGTGCAGATTTCACCGCGCTTACGATACTTTGTAACGGGTCAGAAATTGCTTGAGTAATTTCGTCAGAAGTTACAGTAATCGCACGAGGTACACCTTCTGCAAGGTTACGGCCACGTACTTCAATTTCTAATGTCGTACCATCAGAAACAGCCATACCAACTTCTTTTTTAATAATTTCAGCTGTGGTTTCACCAATTACGCAACCGTGAGCTTTACGAACATAATTGATAATTTGCTCATCAAATACATCGCCACCAATACGTAAAGAATCAGCATAGACACAACCTTGCAATGAAATAATTGCAATTTCAGTTGTACCACCACCAACATCCACAACCATAGAACCACATGCTTGTTCAACTGGCATGCCAGCACCAATTGCAGCAGCCATTGGCTCTTCAATTAGGCGTACATCACGGGCACCCGCATTAAATACGGCTTCGCGAATTGCACGGCGCTCGACCAAAGTTGATTTACATGGTACACATACAACTACACGAGGTGCAGGTGGGAACAAACGTTTTTCGTGAACTTTACCAATAAACTGATTCAACATGGTTTCAGTCACTTCAAAATCTGCAATTACACCGTCTTTCATTGGACGAATTGCAGAAATATTCGCAGGTGTACGGCCTAGCATTTGCTTAGCATCTAGCCCTACAGCAGCAACAATTTTTTGTGAACCACTGTGACGAATTGCCACAACTGTTGGTTCATTTAATATAATGCCGCGGCCTGGTGCATAAATAAGTGTATTTGCTGTACCTAAATCAATGGCTAGATCCGGCGAAAACAAGCCAATTAGTCGTTTTAGAATCACGGTTCGTTCTCAGTTAAACTTTCATGTGGATGCAAGGTGGCAACTTTAAACTAAATGTGATGATTTGAACAAGTCAATCGCTTATTATAACGCACGATATTTTGAAAATTTTTAATACTGATTAGGTGATGTTATGTCTACATCGGATGCACAGCATTCAGCAGATTTAAATGCACAAACAGTTTCAGCAATCGCCAATCTTGCTCGATTGTCGCTCAATGATACGCAATCTGCTGAATATGCTCAAAGTCTAAATAAAATTTTAGGCATGATGGAAACCTTAAAAGGCATTGATACGGAAGGCGTAGAACCTTTAAAGAGTCCTTTTGACAATCCTCAACCTTTACGTGCTGATGTGGTAACTGAAAGCAATCATCGGGACGAATACCAAGCAGTTGCACCTGCAACTCAAGATGGTTTGTATCTTGTTCCTCGCGTGATTGAATAACTTTTAATCAATTAACCCATCTTCCCTATTTTGAATGTAAAGAAATTTTACTCATGACTGATTTACATCGCTTATCAATTCGCGAACTTGCTGAAGGCTTAAGCCAAGCGAAGTTTTCATCTCGCGAATTGACTGAACATTATTTAAAACGTATTGCTAAAATTGACCCGCAAGTTAAGAGCTATGTGACGGTTACTCCGGAACAGGCACTTCGTGAAGCCGATGCTGCCGATGCCGCATTAAAAGCTGGCAATGCAACTGCTTTAACGGGTATTCCTCTTGCCCACAAAGACATCTTTTGTACCAAAGGTATTAAAACCACTGCTGGTTCAAAAATGCTCGATAACTTCATTTCACCTTACGATGCAACCGTTGTTGAAAAAACTAAAGCAGCTGGTCTGGTTACTTTAGGTAAAGTGAACATGGATGAGTTTGCGATGGGCTCAACTTCTGAGAGTTCATATGTAGGTGCAACGAGTAACCCTTGGGCACTTGACCATGTTCCTGGCGGTTCATCTGGTGGTTCTGCTGCGGCTGTAGCGGCTGATTTAGCACCATTTGCTACAGGTACCGATACAGGTGGCTCAATTCGCCAACCTGCTTCTTTCTGTGGTTTAACAGGCTTAAAACCAACTTATGGTCGTGTATCTCGTTTCGGGATCATTGCTTATGCATCATCATTAGACCAAGCAGGTCCAATGGCACGCTCTGCTGAAGACTGTGCTTACCTGATGAATGTAATTGCAGGTCACGATGCTAAAGACTCAACTTCAGTTAAAAAAGAAGTCGATGATTACGTTGCAAACCTAAATAACACATCTGTAAAAGGCTTACGCATTGGTATTCCTAAACAATACTTTAACGTTGCAGGTTTAGATGCGGACGTAAAAGCACGTGTTGAAGAGTCTTTGAAAAAGCTTGAAGAAATGGGCGCAACGCTTGTTGAAATCGACCTCAACATGACTGAAGCATATGTACCAACGTATTACCTCATCGCGCCAGCGGAAGCATCTTCTAACTTGTCACGTTATGACGGTGTTCGCTACGGTTACCGCTGTGAGAACCCAGCTGACTTGATGGATCTTTACAAACGTTCGCGTTCAGAAGGCTTCGGTCCAGAAGTTCAACGCCGTATTTTAATTGGTACATACGCGCTTTCTGCGGGTTATTACGATGCTTACTATGTAAAAGCACAAAAAGTACGTCGTTTAATTCAACAAGACTTCTTAAAAGCTTTTGAAAATGTAGATGTAATTGCAGCACCTGCTGCACCAACAACTGCCTACAAAATCGGTGCATCTTTAGACCCTGTTGAAATGTACTTAGGCGATATCTATACCATCGCAGTGAACTTAGCAGGCTTGCCAGCGATTAATGCTCCTGTTGGTTTTGATAAAGACAACTTACCAGTAGGTTTACAGTTAATCGGTAATTACTGGTCAGAATCACAATTGTTGTCGATTGTTCACCAATACCAACAAAACACTGACTGGCACACCAAACGTGCGGCAATTGCTGAGGAGAATGCATAATGGCTGAAGCTCAAAAGTTGAAATTGATTGACGGTTGGGAAGTCGTTATTGGTATTGAGATTCATACTCAGCTTGCAACCAATTCTAAAATTTTCTCAGGTTCATCAACTGAATTTGGTCAAGACCCAAATACACAAGCGAGCCTTGTAGACTTGGCGATGCCGGGTGTATTGCCGGTTTTAAATGAAAAAGTGGTTGAACTCGCAATTCGCTTTGGTTTAGGGATTGATGCTTACATCGACCAAGCTTCAGTCTTTGCACGTAAAAACTACTTCTATCCTGACTCTCCAAAAGGCTATCAAATTAGCCAAATGGACAATCCGATTGTGGGCTTGGGCCATATCGACATTCAGCTTGAAGATGGAACGACTAAACGCATTGGCGTAACTCGTGCTCACCTTGAAGAAGATGCGGGTAAGTCTGTGCACGACCAATTTGAAGGTATGTCTGGCATTGACTTAAACCGTGCTGGTACGCCTTTGCTTGAAATCGTTTCTGAACCAGACATGCGTTCGGTTGAAGAAGCAGTTGCCTACATCAAAGCAATTCACACACTAGTACGTTGGTTAGGTATTTCTGACGGTAACATGGCTGAAGGTTCATTCCGTGCGGACTGTAACGTGTCTTTACGTCGTCCGGGACAACCATTTGGCACACGCTGTGAGCTTAAAAACCTCAACTCATTCCGTTTCATTGAGCAAGCGATCAATGTTGAAATTGAACGCCAAATGGAAATTTTGGAATGGGGCGGCGAAATTGATCAAGAAACTCGTTTGTTCGATCCAAATAAAATGGAAACGCGTTCTATGCGTTCTAAAGAAGAAGCGAATGACTACCGCTACTTCCCTGATCCAGACTTGTTACCAGTAATTATTCCAGATGAGCAAATTGAGGCCATCAAAGCAACTATGCCTGAGTTGCCAGCAGCACGCCGTGCACGCTTTATTGCAGACTTTGGCGTAACTGAATACGACGCACACGTACTTACGCTCTCACGCGAAATGGCGGACTTCTATGAAGCTGTTGTGGCTGCTGCTGGAGGTGCGAAGCAAGGTAAAGTATCGGCAAACTGGGTGATGGGTGAATTCTCAGGTGCGTTAAACAAAGCAGGCCTAGACTTAGCAGACTCTCCTGTTTCTGCTGAACAACTTGGCGGCATGATTGCACGTATTGTTGACAACACCATTAGCGGTAAAATTGCGAAACAAGTCTTTGGCTTTATGTGGGAATCGGAAGGTAAATCTGCCGATGACATTATTGCGGAAAAAGGCTTAAAGCAAGAAACTGACACAGGTGCAATTGAAGCGATCATTAAAGAAGTGCTTGCAGCCAATGAAAAAATGGTTGAAGAGTACAAGTCTGGTAAAGAAAAAGCCTTTAACGGTCTTGTTGGTCAAGTCATGAAAGCCTCTAAGGGTAAAGCTAACCCTGCTCAAGTAAATGAATTAATGAAGAAATTGATTGGTTAAACTAATCTTTTTTTAGAAAAACCCGCTTTAGAGCGGGTTTTCTTTTATTTCATATTCGTAAAGGATTATCAGACACACAAATTTTTACTTCTTTTTTTCTTTTCTTTAAAAGAGAAGTTTTAAAATAAGTTAAATATTTCGCGGAAGCTGGACCTATATATATATTTACCAATGATTCTTTAAGGTCAGCAGGGTATTCAATATATGTAAAAGTTTGACCGTCAGCATTTAGTTCATTTTTTATACTCTTATCATTTAAATTCGTAACTTTTATAATTCTACATTCCTCTTCTTCCTTAAATGCTGAATGTTTAAATAAATAATTAATTGGTTTCATAAAGTCATCAATAATATTCCAAACCCTCTCATCACCTGTATAGTAAAGTTTTTTCAGATCATTAATTACTATTTTCAAATAATTTAGATTGTTCCGAATATCACTCTCAATTGGTTTTATTAAGCCCATATAATCAGTCCAAATTTTTTCTATTTCATCCGCACTTTTCTGTCCTTTAAATTCCTGAAAGAAAGAAAATTTTGAACGTTTAGCAATCGAAATATATTCTGATTTAGGATCAAAATAACAACATCTAAAAAGAGGTAATTTATTATTTTCTCCGATATGTAAATCTAATTCCACCTCATCATCATTAAAATAAAAACGATTCAATTTATCAAAAAAACTTTCATTAAGAACTAAACTAACACCTGTTCCATCTAAACCTTTGGTTCTACCGTATAGTCGAAATTGATTTAAATAATTATGATTAAAGGTAAAACATGATAAAAAATTATGCTGATAAATATATGAATCTAATGTCTTTAGTGACAAAAACTCCTTAACTAATAACCCTTCTGTTGGATCATTCATAAATTCAGTAGAGTTCATTCTAAAAAATTTATCATCATTAATAATAAAATTTGCTACATCTACTCTTGTATAATGTGCAACCTTTCTCTCAAAGGTATTAAATCTAACATTTAAACTTTTCAATACCATAATAACTAAAAGTCTTGCTGTACCTAACAAGAACAATGTTTCGGTTCTTTTGTAATTATGCTTTTTAACTTTATAATCGAAAAAATACTGTAAACCCATAAAATCTGCTATAAACACATTTTCAACTATATCTTTATATTTTCTATAAAAAGCCTTCTCTTTAAACAATTCATTTTTATAAATCCATAATTGTAATAAATTTTTAAATATATTTGACTTAAATTGAGATTGTATAAAGTTTTGATTTAAAAAAGGATTAACAGTTTCCTTACAAATCACATATAAATATTTGTAATATTCTAAGAAAAAATTTTTTTCATCTTTACCTTTTTGATCATCTTTTTTAACTTCAACTTCATTTATTACAAAATCAGACGAGATTTTGTAACTTTTCTCCACCTCATCTAAATTAAAGTCTTTATTACCTTTTATACTTAAAAAATATGCAGAAAGTAATTTTTTTAAATTCTCTTTAAAATCCTGATCCATAAATTCAGCCAAAACCCTTTTTCACATATTTAATACTAAAAACCCATAGTTTTTACAAGCATTTTTTTTGCACAATATATAATAATACTTCTTAATTTCCTTTTCAGAAAGGAATTTTTTTAGTTAGTAATCCCCCTCTCCTTTAGAAAAGGTCTGGAGAGATAAAACCACCTCACTATTCTCAACTTATTCTAAGTCTGTAATATTAGAAACAACGTCACCAATTTATTTAAATCAATATAACGCAATGTACCTTGCAACGGTTGTTTAACTGCAGGGTCTTTAACAATACCTTCAACCATGCTTTGACTTTGCCGAAAAGCATCTCCAACCGTCTTAATTCCTACCTCTGAATCACGGTTTTGGACAAAATTAATTGATTAATTTTCTTAGCCAATTTAAAAAAAGCCTCGATTTATCGGGGCTTTTTTATATCACTTATGAAATTCTTCGACTAAAGAATTTGCTTTTTGCTAAAAATCATACTTTCATTGTGCTAATTTAAATTAAGAATTGAAATCACATATATTTTAAATAAGAGAGATAAATCATGTCTAAAAAGATTCTAATGTTGGTCGGTGACTATGCCGAAGACTATGAAACTATGGTTCCTTTTCAGTTCTTAACAGGTTTAGGTTATACCGTGCATGCGGTTTGCCCGAATAAAAAGAATGGTGACCATATTGCAACAGCTATTCATGATTTTGAAGGTGAGCAAACTTATAGCGAAAAACGTGGCCACAACTTCGCGATTAACTATGATTTCGATGCCGTTAATACCGAAGACTATGTAGGTTTAGTCATCCCAGGTGGCCGTGCGCCAGAGTATTTACGCATGAATGAACGTGTTATCGAAATTGTACGTGAATTTGATAGAGTAAAAAAACCAATTGCAGCCGTATGCCACGGTGCTCAGTTACTCGCTGCGGCAGATGTGTTGAAAGACCGCCTCTGCTCGGCTTATCCAGCATGTGCAGCCGAAGTAAAATTAGCAGGTGGGCAATATGCAGACATTGCTGTAACTGATGCCGTTACCGATGGGCATTTGGTGACTGCTCCAGCTTGGCCTGCACATCCAGCTTGGTTAGCACAATTTGTGAAAGTTTTAGGCGCTAAGATTAGTATCTAAATAAGATTCTTCATCCCAAATACAATAAAGCCTGCATTTAGATAGCAGGCCTTATTACTAAAATAGGAAACTAGATTTTTATCTTGTAATTCCTAATTTATTCCAAATTTCTGGTGTCAAAAACGTTGTCACCAATTTATTTAAATCGATATAGCGTAATGTGCCCTGCAACTGCTGTTTAACGGCTGGGTCTTTAACAATATCTTCACCCGCACTTTGGCCTAACTGCTGGAAAGCCTCCCCAACTGCCTTCACACCTTCAGCCTGAATTACAGCTTTGGTCTGAGCAGAACATTGTTCTACAATTATCCGCTGTAAAACCTGAGCCAGTTTTTGATCTAACTGGTCTTTTTGCTCAGGCGTTACATTACTAAATGCTTTTAAATCTGGATGAGCCGCTAAAGCTGTAAATGTCCATTGGAGCACCGTAGTTTTATCTGAAGCTGTTGTTGCTTTAACTAAACAATCACTGAGCTGATCAACTGTTGGACCAGCCATCGCAATTTGTGTTGCGCCCAGTACAGTCGCCGCCACACATATTGAACGGCTCAGATGTGAAAACTTACGGCGAGCAATAGCATAAAGATGACGTGACATAAGTCTAGCTCCAATAAACAATCTGTTCTTTTTATCACAGAGTCACTAAAGTTACCTGTTATGACTCTGTAACCACAAAGTAGTCATTTCACCACAGACTCTATTCGATCAAGCTCCCACACTCCACCTGCTGCCAAGCCTTTACACATACCCGTCCACATATCCTTAGTATGCACAAAACTCTTGCCGTCCCATACCCATTCTTCACTTGCCCAGCAATCTCCAATGCCTCGTCCCTTTTGAGCACTACTAATAATACCGCTATCAAAATCTGAGGCGGACTCAGTTACAAACGCGGCCTTACCGTTTAAAGGCTCATCGAGCACCCATGCCCCATACCCTTCGTTATAAGCCCCTCTCCAACATAATGTAGTCGCCAGAACTTTCTTATTGGTTAGTTTATATAGCTCAATTTTCTGTGGTTCAGCCCCATCACTGTTACCACTATAAATACCTTCACAAAAGCCATCTTCTTTCGGATTCGGTTTAGCAGCTATCAAACTACGGTGTATTGCTTGGTACTGTTTATTTTTAGGCTGTAAAGTTAAATAAGGTTTGGTTGAAGTCTTAATACGCTTCACAACTAGTTTTGGTTCAGGCATAAGCACTTGATTTTCATTGGCACTGCCCTTTTTGACCAAAGCACCCATAGTCCCTATACGCTTCTGAAAATCATCCATCTTTAATAATACGGCAGTCATTCCAGCATCGGAAATTTTCCATTTATGCTGCGCATTTTTAAATACTATTTCAGTCTTCTGTTTGGACTGCTGTAGTAGAGTATTGACTTGCGAGCTGTTTAGCTTACCCATAATTGGCAGCTCAGTACCATCTACCCCCACCATACCTAAATCTTTGCCATTTATATAAAAATGGATATTTTTAAGCTGGTTTGCAGGTATGCTTTGTTCATAGTCAGACAAAGCAAATTCAATCTGTACAGGTTGTTTTGGGCCTGCTTTACGTGTTAATAAAATTGAAGCGGGATTATCACCATTTTCTTCATTTTGATATCCTGCGGCCTTACAGGTGCCCGTATTACTGCAAGAGATTTCCCACTCTTGGTGAGAAAATGAAATACCTTTTACATCTTGAGCAAAACTATAAGAACTTATTACTGCCAAACAACAAATTGAAAGTATATTTTTCATTTTTTCATGTCTCTACACGTCTGTTTTATTATGAAGTTAACAACGGTGTTAAATTTTGAGTTACCGTCTAGTTTAAAAGAATATGTTAGATTTATATAAGATTTAAATTGATTACTTTCTAAAAATGAAAAAACTAAATTTTTTATTATGGGCAACATTAGTCAGCCTAAATTCAACTGCTTATGCAGAAGTAAAAAGCTTTACTCCTCATTTCCCCAAATTTTATAACTCTGCTGCAACCCGCAAAGCAGACAATCAATTCTATGCTCTTGGAGAGGCAAAATTTTTAAACGGCGTTGTAGTCCCTTTTTATGGCGTTACGGCACAAAACCCAATAGAAGATGGTTTACTTAAAAATTTTGAAAAATGTACGCTTAAAAGCTGTAGTTTTAATTTTAAACTTGATGCTCAACATGCCAAGCAATTAAAGCTTCTTGCATTACCTGAAGTAGGTGTAGTACTTGTTCCACGTAACTGGCAAGATATTCAAGCAAATGCAGGCGCAAATGGAACTGGTTTTGCTCTAATCATGAGTCCAGATCAAAAGCAAGCGATAAAGCTTTATGACTCTTCATTTTGCGTTGGATGTGGATTACCCAATGCAACGCTTTATTTTCCTGAACTATTAAAAGAAAGTCTTGAAAATGAATATGGTGGTTTTAAAGACCCTAAAAACCTTATCAATATTGTTCATCCCTCTAAAAAAGTCGCTTTTTTTAGCTACCAAATTCCTCAAGTGAACAATAAAACCCATGGTATTGCCAAGTATGATGATGAAGACACTTTTAACTATAAAGAGATTCAAGTCACCTTAGATAAGTCGCAGCAGTTTCTAGTTGGCCCTATCCTTAATTTTTATAACGCAACCCATTAAATCAATAACCATAAAAAACCCGCTTTCGCGGGCTTTCTTAATTACCAAATATTTACCCGTTTCTCTGGTGGTAAATACATCTGATCATCTTCGTTTATTTTAAAAGCCTCATAAAATGGTTTTTGATTCATTAAAGCTCCATTACCACGTACTTTATCAGGAGAGTGAGGATCAGTCTTTAAATAGATAATCGCTTGAGCTTCGCGGGTTTTCGCACGCCAAACTTGAGCCCACCCCATATAAAAACGTTGCTCCCCAGTCCGTCCATCAATTACAGGGGCTGGCTTACCGCCTAATGCAATTTGATAGGCCTTATAGGCAATTGCTAACCCAGAGTTATCTGCAATATTTTCACCTAATGTCAATTCACCATTAACATGATAACCAGCAATCGGTTCATAACGGTTATATTGTTCAATCAACGCTTGTGTTTTAGCTTTAAAACGCTGGTGATCTTCAGCATTCCACCAGTTTCTCATATTGCCCAATTCATCAAACTGGCTACCCTGATCATCAAAGCCATGACTAATTTCATGGCCAATCACAGCACCTATACCACCATAATTCACGGCATCATCTGCGTTTATATTAAAAAAAGGTGGCTGTAATATCGCTGCTGGAAATACAATTTCATTCAATGATGGATTGTAATAGGCATTCACCGTTTGTGGTTTCATATACCATTCATCACGATCAACCGGCTTACCTAATTTATTAAGTTCATATTGATATCTAAACTCACTTGCGCGAATTATATTCCCAACTAAATCATTTTTAGCGATGTGCAGGTCAGAATAATCACGCCACTTTTTTGGATACCCGATTTTTATTGACATGTGAGAAAGCTTTTTACGAGCTTGTATTTTCGTTGCAGGACTCATCCAGTCCAATTCTGTAATGCTTTGGTCATAAGCACGAATCAGATTTTGAACCAATAATTCCATCTGTTGTTTTTTCTCAGCAGGAAAGTATTTTTCAACATAAAGTTTGCCGATACCATCTCCCAGCACCTTATCAACAAGCTGTACACCACGCTTCCAACGCGCTTCTTGTTCAGTAATATCTCGAAGTGTCTTGTTATAAAAATCAAATTTATTATCTACAAAAGCGCTATTTAGTAATGGAGAAAAATTATTGATCAAATGCAATTTAAAATAAGCTTTCCATATATCTAAGGGTGTATTTTGAATAATTGTATTTAAGCCCTGAAAGTAATCTGGCTGATTTACCTGAATAGTATCAATTTTTCCTTTTAATTCAGTTGCAGTTAGATAACCTTGCCAATCAAATGCGGGGGTCAATTTATACAAATCTGCGAGTTTGTATTTATTGTAGCGTTTTGCAAGATCACGGTTTTGTACATTGCTCCACTGTATTCGTGCTAACTGAGTTTCAAGTTTTAAGATTTCCTGAGCATGTTGCGCAGCTTGTGAATCTCCTGCAAGTGATAAAGTTTTTTCAATATACTTTAAATACTGTGCACGAGTTTCGATAAATTTTTTATCATCTTTTAAATAATAATCACGGTCAGGTAGACCCAAACCACTTTGCTCCAAACCAGCCACCATTTCAGTAGATTGTTTCATATCCTGTTCAATGCCTAAGCCAATCGGGCTATTAACATTAATACGAGCAAAATGGGCCATTAAAACTGCTATTTGCTTCTTATTTTTCAAGCTATCAATTTGATGTAGCTCAGTTTGTAGGGGGATAATACCTTGCTTTTCAATGCCTTTTTCATCCATAAAGCTCGCATATAAAGTAGCTATTTTCTGTTCTAAACTACCATCCGCCCATTTTTTTCTAGATAGCTCTTCTACAATCCCATGTACTTGACTGATTGATAACTCACGGAGCTGATTAAAAGCTCCCCAATTTGCTTTATCAGCTGGGATTTCAGTATTTTTTAACCAAATACCATTTACATGAGCATAAAAATCGTTCTTTTCACTAATAGAAGAATCAATATATTGTTGATCTATACCTGATATTTTTTTGATTTGAGAAGTTGTTACTAATTCCGCATGTACCAAATTAGCAGAAGACATAAGTGCAATCGTAAGAGCACTTTTAAGTAAAATAGATTTCAAAGACTTAACCTCGTATTTAAATATTTAATAATCTAAAACAATGATTTAAATTGATTATTTTTTTATTAATTAAGCGAATAGCAAAATTAAAATCAATACAGAAGCAAATTCTATACCGCGAAAATATAATATTTCAAAAAATATATTTTATTATGTAAATCAAAATTATAAATAAAGAGCCATACATAACAGGTTATTTTACTAAATACTCAATATTTTAAAGATGCCCTGGCTTGAATCAAGGCACCTTAAAAAATGATGATTACTTTTAATTTAAAGTATCTTCAAATGTTCTTAAACGTTTATAAATTGAAAGTAGTTCAATGATTGTTTTCCATGAAGTAATTAAATACTGGAATGATTCACGGACCTTATCAAAGACATTACTAATTTGCGTAATTAAGCCTAATGTCATTTTACCTGCTGCAATAGACGGAAATAAGACAACCAAGCTATATAAAATATCTAATTGTAGATACCAGATACTAACCAGATTAAAATAAGAATAATGAAGGTATAATCGAAAATAATTAAATCTGACTTTCGAGAATAATTCTTTTAATGTCTTTGGCTGTGCCCGTTCTTCATAGTCTTCGCCATAAACCAACTCTTTACGATAAGCAGCTTCTACCTTCTGGTTATTAAATTGTAGACCGGGTAATTTAATACCAACTACCATGAGTAGAACTGTACCAAAAATAGCCCATACAATTGCTGCCCATACTAATGAATGATCTATTTCTCCTACAATAGGTAATACTTTAACCTGCTTAGAAAGTTCAAATAGAATAGGTAAAAATGCAATCAATACCATAATTGCCTTTATGAAGTTTACGCCTAAATCTTCTAAAACAGATGCAAAACGCATGGTATCTTCTTGCACACGCTGTGAAGCACCTTCAATATGGCGAAGTTTCGCCCAATGCTCTGTATAATATTCATTCATAGCCGTACGCCAACGAAATACATAATGGCTAGCAAAAAATGCATTAATCACGGCTAAAGTCACGCCAACCATGGCAATTAAAAGAAAAGTAACTGTTCCGCTATATAGCTTATTAATATCACCGCCACCATGATCTAGCATTGCTTGAATAAGATTATAAAAAGGTGCATACCATGCATTAACGGCAACACTGACTTGCACGCCAAACCAGATGTTAAATAAAATAAAAGCAGAGCCCCAAACTGACCAACGTTGCCATGGATGATTAGAAATAATTCTCCAAAACCCTGCAAAAATTGCTGTAGAAACTAGGAACCAAATATAAAACCATATAAAAGTCGGAGACCAGAAGCGGCTAACACCAATTGGTAATTGTTCACTATGGTAACCCTGATGGAATCCAATGAAACTCCCCCATGTACTACCACCAGAATACCAAAGCACCATATTAAGCGCGATCCAAATAACCGCACATATAAAGAAATACCGTGGTGATGGAAAAAATGATTTGAACATTGAGTGTTGATATCCCTATATTTCTTCAAATTTACAATGAAAGGAATACTAAAACCTAAACCTTAAAATTGTGAAGGCTAAAGTTTAGAGAATTGTCAATTTTTCCCATTTCATTGAAGGATTTGATCGTTTTTTTGTAAATTCATCCCTTTATGCAATTTAATCCGTTTAAATTGCTTTGTATATGGCTCCCCTAAGAGCCATATACAGTTTTTATATCACAGCCATATGTACGTTTAAATCTCTTCTTTACGAACAATATAGCCTTCAAGTTGCATAGCCTGAATTAATGGTTCCAGATCTGGAGCGCTTTTTAGTTCAATATCGACACTCACCGCACTTTCTTTAGCACGGCTTGTTGCGGCAAAGCGTTCATGTCGAAGTTCGTAAATATTACCGCCCTGCTCCGCAATAATTGCTGTTAGACGCGCTAAGGCACCCGGATTATCTGGTAATTCAACGCGAATACGAACCATACGGCCAGTACGAGTTAAGTGACGCTGTAATACTGAAACCATTACGCGTGTATCAATATTGCCACCAGATAACACCACACCAACTTTATGGCCTAAAAATAGATCGGGACGAGACATAATTGCAGCAATTCCAGTTGCGCCAGCTCCTTCACACACTGTTTTTTCAATGTTGAGTAATAGCGCAATCGCTTCTTCAATCATATCTTCAGTGACTACCACAATATCATCTACAAAATGCTTAGCAATTTGTGTGGTCAGCTCACCCGGAGTTTTAACCGCAATACCTTCAGCTACCGTTGAACCCATTGAAACCGCGAGTTGATAGTTACAAAGCAGTTTCGCCATACTTGGATAAACAACCGACTGAACTCCAATAATCTTGATTTTAGGATTTATTGATTTTGCAGCAATCGCAATACCAGAAATGAGACCACCACCTCCAATAGGTACGACCAAGATATCTAAATCAGGAACAGCTTCCAGCATTTCGAGCGCGATAGTACCTTGACCCGCAATAATTTCAGCGTCATCAAATGGATGAATAATGGTTAAAGATTCTTCTTGTGCCACACGGTGCATTTCAGCAGCAGCTTCCGAAAAGTCTTGGCCATGCAAAATAACACGCGCACCGTATTCACGTACTCGTTGCACCTTCACATTGGGCGTCGATTTTGGCATAACAATAGTTGCCGTGACTCCTGTGCGCTGTGCATGATAAGCGACCCCTTGCGCATGATTACCAGCTGAAGCTGCAATTACACCATGTTGTTTTTCTTGTTCAGATAAGCTCAAAAGTTTATTTAATGCGCCCCTTTCTTTAAACGAAGCCGTAAACTGTAGATTCTCAAATTTCAGCCACATTTCAGCCCCTAAGGTTTTAGAAATGGTTTCTGAAAAAACAAAAGGTGTTTTAACAACTAAACCATCTAAACGCTCTGCAGCGGCATGTATATCTTCTAATGTTGGAAACTCATTTTTTACCTGTTGCTGAATCATCTAAGTAGCTGGCCTCAATATGTTACAAATCAATTATTTTTTTGAAAAATAGCATGAATATCTCATATGTGTCATGAGTAGTTTTCAGCATAGCTCCACTATACAAAAATTTTTGTCAGCACATACAAATCTTTTATTTTTCAACAAAAAAGCCCTTAGCGGGCTTTTACTTAATTTTTCATATACTTGCTTTCAATTTATTGCGTTTGCGCACTTAAACCGTCAGTAGATAGATTCTGTTCAGCTATTTTTTCATCAATCGCAAACTGAATATCAGACAGTTTTGCATTTGCTGCATCTATGCCTGCCTTCATGGTTGCTTCACGACCTTTTACATCAAAAATATGTGCTTTTTCTCTTAAATCTGGTTGAATTACTACATCTGCATATTGAAGTTCTTCGGCAGCCAAACGTCCTTGCATAATATTAATATTCTGGTTAAAGAGTCCCCATACATTTGAGGTTTCCGTATAAATGGGTTGAGCCAGAATATCGACAGCAATAATGACATCGGCTCCTAAATCACGGGCTACTTCAACAGGTACCGGACTGACTAAACCGCCATCTACATATTCAGATTTACCAATTTTAGTCGGTACAAACATGCTTGGTATGGAGGCTGATGCTCTCACGGCCTGTCCCGTATTGCCATAATTAAATACGGTTTTGGTACCATGCTTTAGCTCTGTTGCCACCACATACATCGGAATTTTCATTTTTTCGAGCGGCAAGTTATTTACTTGCTGGTTTACATAGTCTTCAACTTTTTTGCCGTCAAAGAAACCTTTTAAACCAATACTGATGTCACGAACATCAGCCGCTTTCATTTTCAATGCAGTATCGCGCAGTTCATCAGGCGTTTTTCCACTCGCATAAATTGCTCCGACAATACTTCCTGCACTGGTTCCAACAATGAAATCAGGACGGATACCATGCTGTTCTAAAACTTCAATAACACCAATATGTGCATATCCTCGTGCACCACCACTACCTAGTACTAATGCGACTACTGGTTTCTTATGCTGCTTCTTAAGCTGTGCAAAAGGCTGATCGACGAAACGTGAGTATGCCTCTGCCGTTTGCGGTTTTAAGGCAGATAAGTGTGAGGTGGTTTGGCACCCGGCCAACACCATAGAAAGTCCGAGAACCCACAATTTAAGCTGTTTCATGGCCCATCTTTGCACTATGACGTTAATTTTCGAATTGCAATTTTAGTTGCTCGTTTTGTGAAATGCTGTAGTGAATTTATTTAATTTGTCATGTTTAATTTTTATACTCAAGCATTTTTATTATGCCGAAAAAAAGCCCCTTATTTCTAAGAGGCTTTTCTTACAAAATTACCAAATATCTGAATCGACTTTTTTCTTCAACTCTGGATATTTATTAATTTTAAATACAGGTTCTTTAATACCTTGCTTCAATTGCGCTCGGTAATCTTTCAACAAAGTACGAGCCATTGGGGTTAAGAGTAAAATTGCGACCAAGTTAATGGTAGCCATAATACCCATAAACAAGTCTGCCATTGACCATACTAATGGCACACTACCAATTGCACCGAAATACACCATCACCAATACAAAAATACGGAAGATGAACATGACTTTCGGGTTGTTATTAATGAACTGTACGTTACTTTCTGCATAAGCATAGTTACCTAATACAGCTGAGTAACAGAACAAGAATAATAGAACAGCTAAGAAGTCAGCTCCCCAGTGCCCCACTTGAGTCTCTAGTGCACGTTGGGTTAATTCAACACCGACGAAACCAGCATCTTGGTAAACGCCAGAAACTAAAATGATGATTGCTGTACTTGTACATACAATGAATGTATCTACGAATACGCCAAGCATTTGTACCAAACCTTGGTTTACAGGATGTTTTACATCAGACGCAGCCGCCGCATTTGGTGCAGAACCCATACCTGCTTCGTTTGAGAACAACCCGCGCTTAATCCCTTGCATCATTGCCATTGATACAGCAGCACCGAAGAAACCACCTGCCGCAGCATTAAAGTGGAAAGCTTCAGTCACAATCAGTTTTAAAACATCAGGTAAAATCGCATAGTTGCTTAATGCAATATATAACGCTACAGAGAGATAAAGACCTGCTTTTAAAGGAACAAACATCTCTGCGAATTTAGCGATACGTTTAATACCACCAAAGATTGCTAATGCAACCATCACAACAAGAGCAAGACCAACCCATGAAATTTCTAAATCAACACCACCTAAATGCGCAATAAGATTAGCTTTATCCCAACCCCAAGCATGTGAAGATGCATTAGCAATTGCATTGATTTGAACTGAGTTAAATACAAAACCATAAGTAAAGATCAATGCTAACGCGAAGATCACACCAAAAGTTTTACTACGTAAACCTTGAGTAATATAGTAGGCTGGACCACCGCGGAATTGCTTGCTATTACTGTCTCTCACCTTAAAAAGTTGAGCAAGAGTAGATTCAATAAAAGCAGAGCTCATACCAAGTACAGCGGTTACCCACATCCAGAACACGGCACCTGGGCCACCAATTGCGATCGCAATTGCTACACCAGCAATGTTACCCACCCCAACACGGCTCGCAAGACCTGTTACAAATGCTTGGAAAGGTGTAAGGCCATGCTCATCTTCGCCTTCTGTACGGCTGCTTTTCATAACACGAATACTTTGCAAGAACATGCGAATTTGCACTGCTCCTGTTAAGACCGTATAAAAAATACCGACGGCCAGCAAGAAAATAACCAGAAAATCCCATAAAGGTTCATTAAAAAATTGTACCCACGACATCAGTGTGGCATTGAGTTGTTCATTCATACTCGGTCCGCTTACGTTCTTGCTAATGTGCTATTAGCACAAGCCAAAATACTGCAATAAACAAAAAAGCCCCTAAAAATAGGGACTTCTTCAGTACATTTAAGGAAAAACTTTTAATGTCACTTGAATAGCAATTACCGTCACAAGTTTAAGCAACATCATGCCCAGCACTAAGCCTTTGAAGGTTACATGAGAGAAAGCACCCTTCAGATAAAATAAATTCATCGCACCACTGAACATATTCCCATTTGGGTGAACAGAATGCATCGACTCGGCTACAAACTTGGAAACTAACAAATGACCACCGCTAAATCAGCTCGTTTAATGATTCCCATCAATTAATCGAGTTATAAAAACTGGATTTAAGCCAATAAGCATATTTACATATACTTTTGGGCGAATGTCTAAACTGGATTTAAATTTCAAAGACTGTAACAAGCCATCGTCATAACACGACTATCTGTGCCCTTTTCTTTTTCATTAAAGAAGAGTGCATTGAGATCTGTACCAAGCTGTTGTATTTCTTGTGGCTCAGTAGTTGCGTGAGTTACGTTCATTTTCATGGTTGCAATGGTAATCGCCAATCCTTGTTTCATGAACTGCTTGTTGATGAGCGGTAAACTCATGTAAAGCTCCTTATACCTCGTGTATTTCTCCATTTCTGCACAAAATCCTTTCTGTAAAAGTATTTTATTTGCAGCCACTACTTTTTTCCTAACGTGAGTATGGAGAAATCATACCTGCGTAAAAAAGTCGGTATTATGCAGAAATTTAAAATTTTGTGTATGTTTTTCATTAAAAGTTTATGCTACTTAAGATTATTTTTTATGCAAAAACATCTGTTTTGTACTGTTTTTAAACATATTATACCTTTTTTCTAATTGAGCAATTTTCACTCAACCCTTATTTTGGCTTTAATCGAATGACTATCAAAGTCGCACCACTTTACCATTTTAAGCCTAAAGTGGCATATTCGAATTATCATTGAGCAGACATCATGTCTTACCCAAGTCATTAATCATATATATAAGGATATCTGTTTTCTAATATTTTTTGCTTATAAATACAGCAATTTCAGCATATAAAATTGCATCTCAAAAAGTATTAAATATTGAGGAAAAAGATCAGGAGTACTCATGAATTTGGAACAAGTCCGCCTTGTTGACGAAGCAATTACCTCTCGACATTCTGTCCGTGCTTTTTTAAGCACTCCCATTGAGCCAGAAGTCATTAAAGATATATTAAGAGTCGCAAGTCGAGCACCTTCCGGTACCAACACTCAACCGTGGAAAGTTTATGTAGTTACAGGTCATAAACGTGATGAAATGGTAGAGCGTGTTTGTGCAGCACAGATTGAGGTTTCCAAAAATCCCGAACTTGCAGAGCAATATAAAGAAACTTTTGCATATTACCCTGAAAAATGGGTCTCTCCTTTTATTGACCGCCGCCGTGAAAATGGTTGGGGACTCTATGGTTTGTTAGATATCAAAAAAGGTGAAAAAGAAAAAATGGCTGCTCAGCAGTTACGTAACTTCAAACTGTTTGATGCTCCAGTCGGAATTTTCTTTACAGTCAATAAAGCAATGGGAATTGGTTCCAAAATGGATATCGCTATGATGATTCAAAATGTCATGGTCGCTGCCAAGGCTCGGGGATTAGACACCTGCCCTCAAGCAGCTTGGAACCATTTTCATCCCCTAGTGTTAGATATTTTAGGCGCAGCAGATGATGAAGAGTTGGTATGTGCAATTGCACTAGGTCATGCCGACCCTGAACATATTGTGAATACCTTTATTACGCCTAGAGAGCCTGTTGAGAATTTTGCAGTTTTTCTTGATTAAAGATGCAAGACAATCACTCTCTTAAAATCAAGAGAGTGATTGGCTTTTTGCTTGACGAATCGCTTTTAAAACAACAATAAAACCACTTAATGTAAATAACACCATCATCACTCCCATATTGAGTGATGCAGACCAAATAAGAAAGTTAAGCAATACTCCACCCAATAAACCGCAAGCAAATTGCATACTGCCCATAATTGCACTGGCTGTTCCTGCACGAGCACCTTGCTTTGACATGGCTAGAGCCATAGCATTTGGTCCAGTTAAACCAATTCCTGAAATTGCTAAGAACAGTCCTAACATTACTAGCCATAAAGGTGCTGCAGAAATTAAACCAGCAATCAACACAATGCTTGCACCTGTCACTTGTACCATTGAACCTGCTTTTAAGCGCTTAGTGATTTCAACACGTGTGGTTAGGTGCTTATTTAAAGATGACATTAACATAATGCCAAAAGCATTGAGCCCGAATACATACGCAAACTCTTGCTGATTTAAGCCATATTGATCCATAAAAACGGCTGGAGCTGAGCTGATATAACAGAATAACGCTGCACCTGTTAAACATCCTGCAAACATAGGTAAACGGAAGCTTGCATCTTTGAAAATAGCACCATATAAGGTAGCCACTTGATATAGAGATAACTTGAGCCTCTTATCAACTGCCAAAGTTTCTTTAAAAAAGAAATGTACACATAGCCAACAGATTGCCCCTACAATTGAAAGCGCAATAAAAATCGCTTGCCACGGAAACCAGATTAATATCCAGGCCCCAATCATCGGGGCCAAAATAGGTGCTAAGCCCATTACGATCATCATGCTTGAAAAAGCTTGTGCCGAGCCTTGGACATCTAATCTATCTCGTATAGCAGCACGAGCCATAACCACCCCCACACAACCACCTAAGGCTTGTAAAATACGGGCAGCAATTAGGCTCCATTCATTTGTAGCGAGCACACAGAACAAGCTTGCAACTGCATAAAGCGCAAGCCCAAAATAAAGAGGCTTTTTTCGACCAATACGGTCGCTTAAAGGTCCATATACCAGTTGTCCAATGGCTAAACCAAAAAAATAAGCTGGCAATGTGTTTGCTACCATTTGCGTACTCACTCCAAAATCATGGGCCATTTGAGGCAACGCAGGTAAGTACATATCAATGGATAATGGCCCTAAAGCCGTGAGTAAAGCGAGCAACATAATCCAGCCAATAGAATATTGACGCTGGGCTGTTTGTTCAGACATAACGATATTTCATTTTTCAATCATTTGCATACAGACAAGCTTACACTGTCTATCGTATGATTTGTGCAACATTGGTGTAGAAATACGCAAATCCTTTATCACTCAGGTTGATCAGCAAGGACTTCATTTGAAATCTTGGTTTAAACGCCTAAAAAGAGCGACTTATAACACATCATTTATGTATAACGTGCGGATGCTGATTGCCTTTTCAGGAACTGCGTTCGTGCCTTATTTTCTAGGACATCAATTAGCAACAATTCCCCTCACTTTAGGTGTGGTCGCAGCTGGTTTAAGTGATATTGATGATCGCTTTTCAGTGCGAATCATGAATTTAATTTACACCTATATTGGTTTCTTCATTACCGCAGCTTCCGTACAATTACTTTTCCCTTATCCAATGCTTTTTGCGCTAGGGCTGATTGCCTCTTGTATTGGCTGGATTTTACTCGGGTCATTAGGCCGCCGTTACGCAACAATTTCTTATGGATGTCTGGTTGTTTCAGTTTATACCATGTTGGGAGTTCATTTATTTGACCAGTGGTATATTCAGCCAGCGCTTTTGGTTGCAGGAGCAGCATGGTACGGACTTATTGCAACCATTAGCTTTTTATTATTTCCGGTTCGCCAGCTCCAAGATAAACTTGCAGCCTCTTATGCTTCATTAGGCGACTTTCTATTTGCTAAATCCAATTTGTTTGATGTCGATATGACGCCTGCGAGTTATCAGCAAAGCATGATTGATCTTTCATTAGAAAATGGCAAATTAATAACGATTTTTAATGATCTTAAAACCGCCCTTTTAACCCGTTTAAAGGGTGACCGTGGACAAAAAGGTACTCGCCGTAGCCTACATTATTACTTTGTCGCACAAGACATTCATGAACGTGCAGACTCTGCCCATATCGACTATCAAAAGTTAGCTAAAATTTTCCAGCACAGTGATATTTTATTTAGATTTCAGCGCATTCTGGCGATTCAGGGTAAAGCTTGCCAAGAGCTAAATGAATGTATTTTACAGCGTAAACCCTATATCCATAACAAACGCTTTAAGCAGAGTTTCGAGAATTTACGCTTATCTTTAGTAAAGTTAAGAGATGATCAGCAGTATGACTTATTGTGGGTAAATGCTCTTTTTGCCTTATACCGCAACTTAAAATCTATTGACTCACAATTACTCAACTTAGAAACGGAACAGCATATTCAGTCTGACAAAGTAAAGCAGGCTGAAAACCAACTTAAAGATGATGATCTAAAAGGTTGGAATGATATTGTTGTTCGAATAAAACAAAATCTAACACCTGAATCTGTACTGTTCCGTCATGCCATTCGTGTTTCGATTGTTCTTTTTATTGGATATGTATTTATTCAAATGACTCATATCGAATATGGCTACTGGATTATGTTGACAGCTTTATTTGTTAGCCAACCTAACTTTAACGCAACAAAACGTCGCTTACGTTTACGTATTGTGGGTACATTAGTCGGAATTATTGTCGGCCTTAGCATAGTATTTTTAGTACCTTCTGTGGAAGGGCAATTAGTCATGCTAATTTTGAGTGGCGTACTGTTTTTCGAGTTACGTAGTAAGCAATATGCTCAAGCAACTGCTTTTATTACCATTTTGGCATTAATTAACTTTAATCTGGACGGTTCGGCAGTCGCTGCGGCTATTCCTAGGTTTGTTGATACCCTAATTGGTTGTGCTTTAGCATGGTTTGGCGTGACCTTTATTTGGCCTGACTGGAAATTCCGTCGCCTACCACGCAGTATTCGACGCTCCTTACAAGCACAATGTAATTATTTAGCTGAAGTGGTAAAACAATATCATGAAGGACATAATCATGCCCTCAATTACCGTATTGTCCGCCGAGCAGCACATAATACTGATGCAGAAGTCGCTTCGCTTATTTCTACTTTAGCAACAGAGCCAGACTTCGACCCTACTCGTAAATCCGATATATTTGAATTTTTATGCCTCAATCATACATTTTTAAGTTATATCGCAGCACTTGGAGCACATCGAGAAAAGATTCAGGATCAAGCGGTTCTTAACGTATTAGATCAAGCTTTAGATGATATACAAGGTGCTTTGTTAAGAGATGAAATGCCTGATCTTACGGCACAAAATATGCTACAGACGATACGTCAGCGCTTAAGCCAAAATGATGAAGATGACCAAAAATCGCTCATTATTTTACAGCAGTTATCGTTGATGCTCAGTGTATTAAATCGATTTAGTATGTTAAAACAAAGGCTAAGTCATGATCTGGATAATGATGCTAGCGAACTTGCATCATTATAAATTTGAGTCAGAATTTAGTATGAAATTGGCATAATATCCTTTCCTGACTTATGCCAATTAATGCTAAACTTAAAACAGTTTACAATTTGTTATTTGCACTATGACCGCGAAAACTTTATATGCTTATACGCTTCAGCCTGTTCCTTACGAGGTATCAGAAGCTGAGCAACGTAATGCACAACTTCTTATCTGGCGCAGCACCAATAAAATCAGCACAAAAATCTGGGCGATTATGGGCGTAATTTTAGCCCTTGCGATTTTAGGTCTTATCTTTATCAAGAACTACTCTACAGTGATTTGCTGGGTTGCTATTGTCTGTGTAGTACTTTATTACCTAGGCCGCAAATATGGTTTGGAATGGTACGTTAAGCGTAAGATGAATGAGTTTCCTGTGCAGGAAATCAAAGGTATTCGCTTAGGTGTACAACCTCACGGTATCGTAATGCGCCAGCAAATGGGCTTACAAGAAGGCGTTGGAACTATCGGATGGAAAAATATCTATGAATGGTACAACACCCCTGACTTTATTTTAGTTAACTTTAAAGTAAAAGATCCTAAAGGTCAGGAACAACAAGGTGCATATATATTGCCTAAACGTATGGACTCTAAAAACTTTTCTTTCAATACAATTCGTAAGCATTTGAAAGAAAGTGTAGGTGAACCGAAAACTTTATAATTTCACCTCTTTAAAAAGCCTCCTTTACAGGAGGTTTTTTATTACGCTAAAAATAAATGATAATGAAAATTAATATTATCTCCAAAATCCATATTATCTACTCAATCTTCGGCTATACTTCGTTACAAGATCTCCATCATATTTACATTATTCGACCATGTTTAAAAAGTTTTTATTTCAAATTCATTGGTTTCTGGGTATTAGTGCTGGCCTCATCTTATCCATTATGGGTGTTACAGGCGCAATTTATTCTTATGATCAGCAAATTTTAAAATGGGTAAATACAGATAGTTATGTTGTGCAAGCACAAAGCTCACCTAAGCTTACCCCTGCTCAGCTTTACCAGCATTTCACAACAATCCAGCCTGAAATTAAAATTAATAGCATTACAATTGCCAAAGATCCTACCGCCTCATCTGTAGTAAACATTGAAAAAGAAGGCGAACGACGCGGCTACAATATGATGGTCAACCCTTATACAGCTCAAGTATTACCAGAGGTACAAGGTCGTAAGCTACTTTTATTAATACAACAAATTCACCGAAACTTAACTGCTGGTGAGTTCGGTAAACAAATTACCGGTGCTTGTGCCCTAATGCTCATATATTTTGTTTTGAGCGGATTATATTTACGCTGGCCGAAAAAGCACTCTGCACGTCAATGGCTTGCTGTTAAGCCCAAACTTAAAGGTCGAAATTTTATTTGGGATTTACACGCTGTTGTAGGTACATGGGTTATTGTTTTTTATCTTCTTTTTGCATGTACAGGTCTATATTGGTCATATGACTGGTGGCGTAGTGGTATGTTCAAAGTATTAGGTGTAGAACAACCTAAAATGCAAGGCCATAGTGGATCTGGACGAAATAAAGATCAATTACCTAAAATTCAACTAGATAATGCTCAACTGATTACCGCACTTAACCAAACTTGGAGTGGTTTTAATAATCAGATTGGACGTGATTATTCGACTATAACAGTTAACTTACCTAAAAAAGATGATGGAAAAATTGAATTAAGTTTTGTAGATGCAACGCCACAACATGAACGTGCACGTAACCAAGCTGTCTATAACTATAAAACTGCCAATATTGAAAAAATGGAGCTTTATGAAGATAAAAAGCTTAATCAAAAAATTATGAGCAGTATGTTACCTGTGCACCGAGGTAGTTTCTTCGGGCCAGTTTATCAATTTGTGGCGATGCTTGCTTCTTTAGCCATGCCATTATTCTTTATTACCGGATGGATGCTTTACCTTAAACGCCGTAAGCAGAAAAAACTTACTCAAGCGGCTCGCCAGTCTTTAGCAGGCCATTATATCGACCAAAATGCTAAGCCTTGGTTAATTACTTATGCCACCCAGACAGGAGTTGCAGAGCAACTCGCATGGAGTACGGCAACAAGCTTACAAGAAGCCCATCAACCTGTTCAGGTTAAATCTATACAACAGTTAACTGAAGCGGATTTACAACAGCATGAACAAATTCTTTTTGTGATTAGCACCTATGGTACTGGAGAAGCACCTGACTTAGCTTCTAATTTTGCTAAAAAGTTATTAAAAACTAATTTAAGACTTCAACATGTCAAATATGCAGTATTAGCTTTAGGCTCTAAGGAATATCCGGATACTTATTGTAGTTTTGGCCACACAGTAGATGAATGGCTTAAAAACAATGGTGCCAAAGCCCTCTTCGATATTATAGAAGTAGATAATGCAAATCCGGCAGATATTCAAAACTGGAATCAGGCACTTGTAAAAGCAACTAAACTAGATTTGCATGCTGTTAATATCGAAAAAGTGTTTGATAATTGGACATTACAACAACGTGATTTACTCAATCCAAATAGTCTAGGTCAGCCTGCCTACAATATTGAACTTACTGCCAATCATGAAGCTGTATGGCAAGCTGGGGACATTGCTGAAATACAACCAGGTAACAGTCCTGAGCGTATTAATAAGTTTTTACAGCATCATCACATTCTTAAAAATGCGGTGGTAGACTCGCTACAGGTTTCTATTGAAAAGGCACTTTGGAATAAAGATTTAACTGGTGAAATTGAACCGTTTGCTAATCTGGACCATTTACTAGAACAACTTCCTACCCTACCAACGCGAGAATATTCCATTGCTAGCATCCCTTCTCAGCAAGTATTACGTCTAGTTGTTCGTCAACAATATGATGAGTCTGGTGATTTAGGTTTAGGATCAGGTTGGCTGACTCAACATACAGAAATTAATCAAAATGTTGCACTGCGTATCCGTACCAATGAGTCTTTTCATTTGATTGATGATAATCGTCCGATTATTTGTATTGGTAATGGAACGGGAATCGCGGGTTTAATGAGTTTACTTCATACACGAACTCGCCATAACTATACTGAAAACTGGCTAATTTTCGGTGAACGCCAACGTGCTCATGATTTCTTCTATGCATCAACCATTGAAGCTTGGCAAACGATGGGAATGTTAAAACGACTTGATCTTGCATTCTCACGTGATCAAGAACAACGTGTTTATGTTCAAGATATCATCCGACAAAATGCAGCGGAGTTAATCAACTGGATTGAACGCGGTGCAGTACTCTATGTATGCGGCAGTATTGATGGGATGGCAAGTGGAGTCGATCAAGCACTTATTCATATTTTAGGCGAAGAACAAGTCGATGAGTTAAGACAACAAGGCCGTTATCGCCGTGATGTTTATTAAATATCAATAAATAACAAAGCCGAGTAATAGCCAAAATGCTTTACTCGGCTTTTTATTACAATCAGCATTGAATTTGGAATGATTTTGCATACACTGTCTGCAATTTAAATTGCAGCTTTAAACACAATGCAAGTCAGTAAGTGGATTCGGATTTTCTTAGCAGTCATTGGTTCAATTTTATTTTTGGACGGCTTATTTCTAGCTTTTCTAAATAAAATTCATGTAGGCACACTTGTTCCTTTAGTTTTAGGAGCATTCTTCTGTCTTTATGCATTATTTTATTATCATTTAGAACGGTTTTTCTTCTATCACTATCGGCTTCATACTCTTTGGCGTTTTGGGTGGTTGTGTTTCTGGATTTGGTTAATTGGCTTAGGCTATTTTTTTAATTTTATTAAAGAAAATAAAGACGCAAGTCAAAATCTCCCCGCAGTTAAAGCAATTATTGTTTTAGGAAGTGGTGTCGAAAATGGAGAGCCTTCAGCTATTCTTGCAAAGCGTCTTGACACAGCAGCTCCAGTTGCCCTTTCACAACCGCAAGCAAAGGTTATTTTAACAGGCGGTTTGGACTTTTCAGAAAAAGAACCTGAAGCATTAGTCATGTCACGCTACTTGAAACAACATTTTCATATAACAAAAGACCGAATGATCCTTGAAGACAAAAGCACAAGTACAGAACTTAATCTTAAAAATAGTAAACCTTTACTTGAACAAGCTCATATTAGTGTTAATCAACCTATTGCAATTGTTACAAGTGACTTCCATACACCACGAGCTGCAGCTATTGCAAAGAAACAAGGCTATACACAGGTTTATATGGTCGCTGCAGAAACACCTTTAATTACTCGCTACAACGCTTGGCTACGTGAATATTTTGCGTACGCTAGTGGCTGGCTTATAAACGAGTATTAATCTTGGTTTACAAAGCTGCTATTGCTTTCCAGCACGGCAGCTTTAGTTAAACCCACTAGTAATAATAATTTAAAGTAATAAAATCTGAACTCAAAAATTAAGGATGGAAAAGAGAGGTTTAACTAAAAAAGAGATAAAATAGATAGATAAAAAATAGGAAGAGCAGAAACGCAAAAAACACCAAATAAATTAGTGTATTTAATTTTTTAAATTTTAAAAAATTATGGTGGGCGCTGACGGGATCGAACCGCCGACATTCTGCTTGTAAGGCAGACGCTCTACCAACTGAGCTAAGCGCCCTGATTGAAAAAGACAACAATCGCAGTCTTTATACATTACATCCTCTAGATCAGGGAATCAAGAGAATGGCGCAGCGGACGGGGCTCGAACCCGCGACCCCCGGCGTGACAGGCCGGTATTCTAACCAACTGAACTACCGCTGCACTTGCAATACTTTAAAAATAAAGTATGGTCACAAATTATGGTGGGCGCTGACGGGATCGAACCGCCGACATTCTGCTTGTAAGGCAGACGCTCTACCAACTGAGCTAAGCGCCCTGCAAAAGCGTTTTATAAAAGTGGCGCAGCGGACGGGGCTCGAACCCGCGACCCCCGGCGTGACAGGCCGGTATTCTAACCAACTGAACTACCGCTGCACTTTCACAATATCGCAATTGTGGGGTAAACGATGTTAAGTCTTAAGTGGCGCAGCGGACGGGGCTCGAACCCGCGACCCCCGGCGTGACAGGCCGGTATTCTAACCAACTGAACTACCGCTGCACTTGAGATCTTAACGTAAAGGCTTGGTGGGCGCTGACGGGATCGAACCGCCGACATTCTGCTTGTAAGGCAGACGCTCTACCAACTGAGCTAAGCGCCCTTAACGTCTTCATCGTTTGTGAGGTGCATTATAGAGAATCTTTAACAGGTGTCAAACGCTTTTCGACAACTTTTCAAAAAAATGCGAATGAATGATTAAAAATAAGTCATTATTAAGTAAAAAACAATTTTTTGTATTTTATTTAAGCACTTATTTTAATATTTTGATCATTCGGCTAATTAAACAATAATCTTTAAAATCCTATTTTAGGTTAAAGATTGTTCAGACAAATAAACTAATGCATCTTCAGAGACTAAATCAAACAATTCAATGATTTCTTCATTACGCATTCGAATACACCCATGTGACATTGGAACCCCCATCGGTTCTTTATCAGGTGTACCATGAATATAGATATAACGTTGCATCGTGTCGTGGCCTTCGCCTTTGTTAAAGCCCTCTTCTAAACCATCTAACCAAAGAATGCGTGACAATATCCAATCTCGCTCAGGAAATTGTGCGGCTAATTCACTGCTATAAACTTCACCTGTAGGCTGCCGTGCAATAAAAACTGCATTTTTGGGAGATTGCATACCAAATTTCTTAGCAACCCGATGCCATCCACGTGGGGTTTTACCCGTATTTTCTTGTTCCCCAATTCCATTTTTGCCAGTAGAGACCACGTAAAACTTATTATGTTTAGGTAAGCTTAAAGTTTGATTTGCTAAATCGATAAGAATATCTGCATCTTCAAGTTTAAATTGGGACATCGAATTTCTTCTCTTATATCAACTCAACTATTTTGAGCTTTAATGAAAAATTATGGGAAAGCTTGTCTTGCACCGAAATTAAAAGATTATCAATCTTCTTTACTCTACGCGCAGTTTCACTGCTTGTCTTGCGCCAAAGTTAAAATATTATCAATCTTTTAACTTTGGCTCAGGACGTAGCCATAACCAAATTGCAACAACAAGCATGGTAGTATCGGTAAAGACCTTGACCCAAAACGGCGCCGAAGTAAACAGCATCAGAATACCACTTGCGGTCATCATAATGGTTGCAATCCACTTTGCCTTACGCGGTACTGTCCCATTTGCTCGCCAGTCCCGCAGGGTTGGTCCATACTTGGGGTGGTTTAACAACCACGCATCCATCTGAGGCCATCCCTTTGAGGCCGCCCAAGCAGCCAGAATAAGAAACACTGTTGTCGGCATGCCTGGTAAAATTGCTCCAATAATACCAAGCGTGATAAAAATCACGACCAGAGTTCGCCAAAACAATGTTCGCATATATAAACCTTAAGCTATTGTTACTCGTAGTATAAAGTGTTTTTCTGGTATTGTTTTGTTGATTAACCATGAAATTTGGATGAATTATTTCGAGTACTCAACGTATGAATATTGCCTCAATTAAAACATCCTATTTTGAGCCATGGTTACAGTTCAGTCACCCAATGGTAAGACAATTGGCCTTTACAATTGCCAGCCCGAACCTACTTAGCCAACTTCCCTGCAGCCTTACTATTCGACATAGTTTTCAATTACATACAGATAAAAATTGGGAACAACATTTTCAAAATTACTTACCCCGCCTAAAGCAGCTTGATGAAGCACCAGAACCTTTACTTCAATTTATGTCTCGGCTTAAGAGCACACGCTTAGGTTTACGTTTTGAAAATTTACTTTGGTTTTGGCTACAAGAAGATCAATATCATCCTTATCAGTTATTAGGCCATAGCATTCAAAAAATTGATGGAGCAAAAACTTTAGGTGAACTCGATTTTTTAGTTTTAAATCAAAATACTCAAGAAATTGAACATTGGGAAGTTGCTCTAAAATATTACCTAGGTGAAGGTCAATTAAATTTAGAACAATGGATTGGTTTAAATAGACAAGATACTTTAAGTAAAAAGCTTTACCACTTTACTGACAAACAATTTCAATTTTCAGAAGCTTTGGGTTTTAAAGTTCAACAACGTTTCGCTGTCTTAAAAGGGCAACTTTATCTTCCTCTAAATTTACCTCAAGAACAGCCTATTCCTGAATGGGTAAATTTAAAACGTCGCTTAGGTACTTGGGGTACAGAAATCCCTAAATCTGACTTTTACCGCTTAGAAAGACATGAATGGCTTTGTCCTCATCAAAAAGCGAGTTCAAACACTGCTTATTGGTGGACTGATGGCCTATATTGTCAAAATATTAATAAAACCCGATTTTATATGTTCAGGCACCCTGCTTTACTAAGCTTAAAACCTTCTCTCATCAAAAATAACGGTGTTTTACAAGAGACCACGTCCTTATAGAAACAATTTATAACGTTTTTACTATTAAACAATCATGTTTCTTTTTCCGTTTGTTTTTTAATCTAAATTTACTTCATTATTAAATTTATACGGAGAAAATGATGAAAAAAGTTTTAGTCGCATCTGTAATGGTGGCATTTGTTTTAACAGGTTGTAATACGTTCAAGGGTTTTGGTCAAGATGTCTCTAAAGCTGGTGATGCTGTAACTAACACCGCACAAAAAACTGAAAATAAAATGTAAGTTATGCTTAACATTTAAAAACCTTATCGTTTCGATAAGGTTTTTTTATTTTTAAATACCCATCCCTTAGAGATTCGCCTATTATATCGGACTATATTTCACCTCATCAGTACGCAATTTCCGGTATGAACCACTCAGACACTCTCTCGCTTAGCTTAGAACTTCTACAACAGCCTTCTGTTACTCCTATTGATCATACTTGCCAAACTATTATGGCTGAGCGCTTAGCTAAGGTTGGCTTCCATATTGAACCTATGCGCTTTGGAGATGTCGATAATTTATGGGCTCGACGTGGAACCGAAGGCCCTGTATTTTGTTTTGCTGGTCATACCGACGTAGTACCAACAGGACGTTTAGACGCTTGGAATTCAGACCCATTTGCACCAGAAATTCGCGATGGCAAATTATATGGTCGTGGTTCAGCAGATATGAAAACTGCATTAGCTGCAATGGTAGTTGCATCTGAACGTTTTGTAGCAAAACACCCAAACCATAAAGGTTCAATTGCTTTTTTAATTACTTCAGATGAAGAAGGTCCTGCTGTTAACGGTACAGTTAAAGTCATCGAAACACTGGAAAAGCGTAATGAAAAAATTACTTGGTGTTTGGTTGGTGAACCATCAAGTACTCATAAATTAGGTGATATTGTTAAGAATGGCCGTCGTGGTTCTCTTAATGCTGTATTGAAGGTTCAAGGCAAACAAGGTCATGTAGCTTACCCACACTTGGCACGTAATCCAATTCATGAAGCATCTCCAGCATTAGCTGAGTTGTGCCAAACAGTTTGGGACAATGGCAATGAGTATTTCCCTGCAACTTCATTCCAGATTTCAAATATCCATGCAGGTACTGGCGCAACCAATGTAATCCCTGGTGCTTTAGAAGTTACTTTTAATTTCCGTTATTCAACCGAGGTTACAGCAGAACAGCTTAAACAACGTGTTCATGAAATTTTAGACAAGCATGGCTTGCAATATGAAATTGTCTGGAATTTGTCTGGCTTACCATTCTTAACTCCAGTAGGTGAATTAGTTAACGCAGCTCAAACTGCTATTTTAAATGTGACCGGTACTGAGACTGAGCTTTCAACAAGTGGTGGTACATCTGATGGTCGCTTCATTGCGCCAACAGGTGCACAAGTTTTGGAACTCGGTGTTCTAAATGCAACTATCCATCAAATTAATGAACATGTTGATGTACATGATCTTGATCCATTAACTGATATTTATGAGCAAATTTTAGAGAACCTACTTGCTTAAAATATTAAAGATCAGGAATTAGATAAAAAGCATCCTCTTTAGGGTGCTTTTTATTATTTTTAACTGTGAGAATATTTGTTAAAAATCTTAAAATAAGATTCTTATTTATTAATCCAGATAATTTATTTTCATAATCTTTATAGAACTTCTTTTGAGTTCTTATCTATCCATTGCAATATAGTGGGCCAGACTTCCTTAGCAGCATTTTGGCTCAAAACAATTCGGCTATGAGAATAATTTTCCAAGTTGTTATTTGAGTAACCAAATTCACGAAATACATTATTATGATTTTCAAAAGCTTCTAAATATTTATAACATCCTTTAACGGGTGCAATAAATTTATCACCACTTCCACTAATAGAATATATAGGGGCTCTAATAGAGCTCATATGTTTTTTATAATCAATATTTTTAAACTCACTAATAAAATTTTGTTTTAAATTCCAGTTAAACCATGGCTGCATGGTGTAATAGCTTTCATTTACTCGTCCTAATTTAAATTTATTAGCTGGTATCTGGCCTAGACCTTTAACAACAAGTTTTGCAGAAAAGAGTTTAATAAAGTCAAAAGAGTCATTTACTGCTCCAAATGCTTGGCAAGCTATAAAAGTAATACTTTGGATATTTTTTAAATATTCTGGATAATTAATCAAGAACATTGTTAAGCATAAACCTCCGCCACTATGGGTCACACAATGTAAAGAGTCCATATTAAAATGATGATAAATATAATGAAATGCAGCCTTATATTCATATAACGCAACAGTTTCAAAATTAAATGGAATATCTGTTTTTGGGCTTGTGCCGTGCCCTCGCCATTCTAAAATAAAACAGATATATCCATGATTTGCCAAATATACTGCAATACCCATACAAACAGTCTTGTCTGAAAATGCACCATGAGATAAGAAAATTGCTTCTTTTTTTATAAGAGTGTTCTCGCTTTTAGCAACTTTCCATAAAGCAAACTCAACATGGTCATCTGTTTCTAAAATATACAGCTCTTTATGAATTGACATTTATTTTCTACTATTGTTAAAGATTAATTTAATATACTTTTTTATACAAAGATCTTATATTTCTAACTAAAAAAATGAAATTATTTATTTTACTAATTTTATAAAGGAAAAACGACGATTATAATATATTCAGCCACACCCATAAACATCTTAAATTTAAAGTAATTATTTTCTATTTTAAAATTTCCCTAGCTTATACAAAAAAGGAACTCAAATGAGTTCCTTTTTCCTTTATAAACCAAGTGTTTTTTCAATATATTCTAAGTTAGGTATATAGTAGCGTTGATCTTGCATACGCACATATTTAAATACTGCTGGGTGTTGTTCAGCCTCATGCTCATCCATTTCATCGACAATTTCAGAAATACGCAGACGAGTAGAAACTGGCATAGTTTTACAGATTAATGCAAAACGTTGGCTAATATCTTCCCCTTCAATCACTAATGCGACTGCATGTTGATCAATTGCGTTATGTACTGAGTAGACCGGTAGCTTCACATCATGCCATTCAATATGTTTTACGCCATTTTTTACATCCATGGCAGACAACACAATGTTTTGTGGCAATAGCATAGGTACCTGATCGTTACATTCAATGATATAAGCGTCAATAAAACCAGTTGAAACCGTAATAAGATGCTGTAGCTCTTGTTGGTCCATATTAGCGATCAATGATGTATTTACACTACCTTTCATGATTTGACCTCACTGTCAGACGCTACAAGTAAAGCATCGATATTCTCTAGTAACTCTTCTTCCTGGAAAGGTTTACCCATATATTGACTTACACCTAACGAGAATGCTCGCTCACGATGTTTTTCGCCTGTTCTGGATGTAATCATAATAATTGGCATGTATTGATGCATATCATGATGTCGTACAAGATTGAGAACCTCAAAACCATCCATACGTGGCATTTCAATATCAAGTAGCATCAAATCTGGCTTAATATTTTCTAGCTGCTCTATGGCGTCAACACCATCTTTAGCCGTAACCACATCATAGCCTTGGCGTTCAAGTAATCGGGAAGTGACCTTACGCACAGTTACTGAGTCATCTACAATCATGATGAGACGGCGTTCATCAGACTCTCGTTGTCTATATATTGCTTCACTAAGTTGTTTATGACGCTGAGTTGACTGAATTTGTCGCGCAATATTTTGTCCGTCTAAAATTAAGCAGACCTGTCCATCACCTAAAATTGTGGCGCCTGCAATTGCTCCAATGCTAGAGAACTGTTGACCAATTGGTTTCACTACAATTTGTGCTCGAGAGCCAATTAACTGGTCAACAAGTAGTGCCACAGTTTGGCCATTATTGGCTTTAATCATTAACACAGGTAATGAATACATCACGCCATTTAGACGTGGTATGGGTTGGTTGCCAACAAATTCTGAAAGATAACGTAATGGATAACGTTTATTTTCATACTCAAATAGTTCTTGAGGACTTTCAAAATACTGCTCTAAAGAGGCTGGTGATACTCGAATAATTCGATCGATTTGAGCGAGTGGAATCGCAAATTGTTGATCTGCCACTTTAACCATTAAGGCATCACTTACCGCTACTGTAGTCGGTACGCGAATCGTAAATGTTGTTCCCTGCCCATAGATGGATTCAACGCTGACATGTCCACCCAAAGACTTAATATCACTCTGCACGACATCAAGACCTACACCACGTCCGGAAATCTGAGTGACTTGCTCTGCTGTACTTAAACCCGGATGGAAAATGAGTTGCAGTATTTCTTGCTGTTCTAAGTCTTGTTCTGGCTTGATCAATCCGGCAAGGAGTGCTTTTTGACGTACTTTTTCAACATCAATGCCTTGACCATCATCACTAAAGACAACCACAACATCCGTACCTTGACGCTGAATATTAAGTTCAATACGCCCTGTTTCCGGTTTATTTGCTTGTTGCCGCTGCATTCGGTCTTCTAAACCATGGTCAATTGCGTTTCTGAGCATATGCTCAAGCGGAGTCACTAACCGTTCTAAAATATTGCGGTCCAACTCACCTTCCGTATTATTTACGAAAAGCTCAGCAGGTCTATTCAATGCTGTAGACGTCTGACGAACAATTCGTTGTAAACGCGGCAATAAACGCGAAAATGGGACCAAACGTGTCCGCATTAAACCTTCTTGAATTTCCGCTTGAATTCGTGATTGTTGTAAAAGCAAACTTTCGGTATCTCTGATCTTGTCAGATAACGTATTTTTAAAGTCGACCAAGTCCGATGCAGATTCAGCAAGCGATTTCGACAATTGATTTAAAGATGAATACTGGTCCATCTCTAACGGATCAAAGTCGGTATAACGAGAATGTTCAATTCCATGTTTAGCAATAATCTGTGTTTCTAACTCACCTTCCATTCGTCGTAACTGATCGGCAAGTCGTTGAATCGCCAACTCCATTTCAACTAGTGTATGGCTAAACTGGCTTAGGTCCATTTCAATTCGTGAACGGTTAATGGAGTTTTCACCAGACAAATCAATCATTTTCTCGATTAAGTCGGCTGAAACACGGATCATTTCATTATTCTGATCCAGACGCTCTGTTTGCTCCCATGCTCCCATCATTGGTGGAGGCTCTGTACCATCACCTTGTATAAAGGTCATCACTGGTTCTGAGCTAAACAAGTCCGCTCTAGTTAACTTAGTCGGAATCTGGATTGTAGTTTCAAAGAATTGAATATTTTCTAAACTTTGCTGTAATCCATCGAAATGCTGATAGTTGTGGTTAAAAATTGCATCTTTTAACCATGCAATTGCACTTTCTAATAAATGATCATAAATATTTGAATTGAAGTGATGCAACGCAAATTGTTCAAAAGCATTTTCTAGTTGGTAGGCAATTGCTTGTACGGCTTCTAAACCCACCATTCGTGCACCACCTTTCAAACTGTGCACGGCTCTTTGTAGCTGAAGCAAAATACTACGGTTTGTACGCTGTTCAAACCATTGTTTTAATAGCGACTCAGCCATTTCTAACAATTCAATAGCTTCTTCTAGGAAGGTCTGTTCAACAACAGCATCAATGTCCTGTTCATCAGCTGCAACTTCATTCTCTTGCGATGTAACCGAGGTAATTACTTCAACTGGAGTAGCTAACTCGGTAACCGCTGTATCGAATACCTGATCGTGATGAGTTTCTAGCTTTGCAAGAGCAGGTTCAAGTTCTACCGGTATCTCATCTATTATTACTTCAGATATCACCTCTTGCTCAGAGAATACCTCACTTTCAGCATCAAATGCCTCAACCACTGATACAGGTTGGAAGTTAGAGTTTTGACCCGCTCGTTTTAATGCGTTAATTGTGTAAGGAGCTGCATAATCTAGTTGTTGTTCACGCATGATTTGTAAACGGTCAGCCAAGTCATCTTGAACCAAACGAATAAAATCAATTAAATCTGAAGTTGCTACTAATTGCTTTTGAATTAAACGCTCATAAATGCTTTCTAATTCATGGGCAATCAAACCAAGATACGTTGCCTGAACCATATTTGCTCCCCCTTTCAAGGTATGCAAATAACGCATTAGGTTGTTCAGAGCTGCAAAGTTTTCTTGCTCACCTACCCAAATATTAAGATCGGTATCAATTCCCTCAAGTAATTCTTCAGCTTCCTCAAGAAAGATATCTAAAAGATCAGCATCAAAATTTCGATTCACTTGTGTAGATGAAATATATTGTCGATCTTGCTGCACACTTTGACCTAATACCGCCCAGTCTGCAGAGTCTGAGAAATTTTCTACAGTAGCTACTACTTCTGGCTCTGGTTCAATATTGGATATTGGTTCAAAAGATGTCGAATCCTGCTGAGACAGGTCATTTGATAGGTCTGGAATGTATTGCGTATAAAGTTTTAATTCTTCTAAAATACTTTGATGTTGCTTAACAACACCGACTCGCTGACCAGCAGCTAAAGCATCAAATAATTGAATGAGCTGTTGATGCGCTTTTTGATAAATTTCAAATATATAGTCTGATTGTAATAACGCAGGTTTATCAAGCAGCACTTCATAACTTTCTTTCAGTTGGCTGGTATATTCATGTAAACCCAGCATTGCTTGAGAATGTGTATGTTGCAGTAATAAATCAGCCTGTTCACTTAGGCGTTCAAGATAATCAGGAAACTCATTACGAATACCCTTCTCAAAATCTAATTCTGCATCCAGTAATTCAGAAACATCTAATTGTAATAATTGCGATACCAAGCCATGAGAAGGCATTAACGGATCTGTTCGGTCACCATGTTGCTCAACATATGCATCCCAAGATTGATTAAATTGCTGCAATCTCGCTTCGAGCTGTTCACTTGAACTATATCTAGATAGTAGTTCCAAGCTATCTCGAACAAACTCACGATATTCTTGTAATAATAAAATTTCTTCAGAGTGAGAAGATAACTCTTCTTGCAGTAGTATTTTAAATAAATGCTCAACTTTGGTACTGGCCTCGAAAATTGTTTCGACCTGCGCCATTGCAGAACTACCACGCAAAGTATGTAAAGCGCGGATTAAAGCGTTATAACTGTCGTACTGATGTAACTCTTGATCCAAAAATTGATGAATCGTGGCTAAATGTTCTTCCGCCTCTTCCATAAATAAGGTCAAGGTTTCATCTAGATTTATTTCAATTTCAGTATGTGTATCTTGAATGATTGGCTCGGCTAACGAATCTTGTTCAATATAATCTAGCTCAAGACCAGTCACTGTTTCGGCCGTAAGCGTATTTGAAAGTTGTAAAAGCTCTTCTAAAGCTGGTTCTAAACTTTGCTGTTGTTGTAGTTGTTGGCCTAATAAAATAAGAGGTCTGAAATCTAAGGTATGTGCTCGTTTTTGCTTAAAATTATCTACTAATTTAAGGAAATAGAACTTAAATACTAACTGCACATAGCTCTGAATAGTTGGCGTTAATTGTAAGCTTTGGTTGATTACCCGGTTGAGTGTATCTTCGACTGTCCACGCAAGCTCAGCTGAAGATTTAGCGCCAATCATTCTTCCGGAACCTTTTAAGGTATGGAAATGACGACGAATTTCAGTGAGCGTAGCAATATTCTCAGACTGCATCCATTTATTTATCAAAGGTTGCAAATCAACAAAAATCTCTTCAATTTCTTCAATGAAGATCTCAAGAAACTCAGCATCTTGTTCAGAATAGCTATCTTCAGGTAGCGTCATTGCTTCAGTTAAAGTTTTTAATATTTCTTTCATAGCAAAGGCTTCTTTTGCTTACCCCCTGAGTGGGGAAAACTACAGAGTCAACACCAGAAAAATAACTATCTCCCCAATATTTGTCTGGCGCTGCTCATACTTTTAAAAGAATAGCGATATCAGAATAGCTATTCTTATCCCCCAATTTAGTCAGGTAATTTAAAGTCCGTTACTGACTCACGTAATGACTCTGCCATATTCGCCAACTCTGATACGGAGCGAGCAGTGTCAAACGTTGCCGTTGTTGTTTGCGAAGTAATTTCTTGTACAACCGTCATGGTGGTTGCAATGTGACTCGCAGATGCTGACTGAAGTTTTGCTGCGTCGGAAATGCTCGCAATCAATTTTGCCAAGTCACCCGATACTTTTTGGATTTCATCCAGTGCAATACCCGCATCTTTTGCCAAATTCGCACCACGTACAACTTCTGTTGTTGTTTGTTCCATTGAAATAACAGCTTCGTTGGTATCGGTCTGAATTGTTTTAACCAGTGTTTCGATCTGTTTGGTTGCAGATGCTGAGCGCTCAGCAAGGCGTTGTACTTCGTCGGCAACCACGGCGAAACCACGACCAGCCTCACCTGCCATAGATGCTTGAATTGCTGCATTTAATGCAAGGATGTTCGTTTGGTCTGCAATATCGTTAATGAGCGATACGATGTTACCAATTTCTTGAGAAGACTCACCTAAGCGCTTAATACGTTTAGAAGTTTCCTGAATCTGCTCACGAATAGTATCCATACCTTCAATTGAACGATTTACCACTTGTGCACCATTTGATGCAATTTGTACTGAACGCTGTGCTACTTCCGCAGATTCAGAAGCGTTGGCAGATACCTGGTCAATTGACTGTGCCATTTCATTCATGGCAGTAGAAGCACCTGCAATTTCTTGCGCCTGATGTTCTGATGCCTCTGCTAACTGGTTAGTAATACTTTGCGTATCTTGTGTATAGCGTGCAACTTCCTGAGAGGTTTCATGAATTCGTGAAACCAAATCTCGTAGTTGGTCAATTGCGAAGTTAATCGAGTCGGCAATGGCACCCGTAAAGTCTTCAGATACAGTTGCATATGAACGTAAGTCACCATCCGCCAAATCGGCAATTTCATCAAGTAAACGTAAAATCGCATTCTGGTTACGGTCATATTCTTCCTGTAATCGAGCAACACGCTGCTTATCCATTACACTACGTAGTGTAATTAACTTGAATACAGAGAAAATTAGTCCGCCTAATGAAAGAATAAGAACAGCACCTAAAAATAAGGTGAGCCAGTTCTTTCTTGCAACATTAGATAAATGTCCTAGACTTTCCAACATTACATCCGATTTAGCGAAAATCTGAGAAGAAGCCTGACGAACATTGATAATCTGGCTACCATTTTTTAATACCGTTGCAGCAGCAGATTTTAAGACTTTGTCATATTCAGACTTAATACTTTCTAAAGATTCACGTAAAGCCGGATCAGCAATACGATCAACACCTAACTCGGCATTACCATTCAGTTCAGCATTTAAATAGGTACCAAAAGTCTCAATATCGACACTAAAGTCACTAGTTGATACATTTCCGTCCGTACCACTTAACACCGAGTTAATCGAACGTAAAATACGCTCTGCAATAAATACCTGGTTTTTAGCAATAATTACCTGACTACTTGGCAAACCTTGGCGAGCCATTTGGTCGACCATCAAGTTATATTCTGCCTGAATCTCTGGAACCGTTTCACTAATCGAGATGTTGGTATCATATAACTGGTTAAGAACTCGTTGATGTGATGAAATCAAATCAATATTTTTTGAAACCTCACCCCATATTTTCTCAACTTTTTGATATTCATCGGTCGACTTACCGTGAATATTTTCAATTTCAAGTAAGTTCTCATCAAAGTCTTTTTTAGATTGCTGTAGCTTTGTGATCGCCTCTTGAGAGCCCGACTCTGTTGCTTCAGTTGCTTGTTTAGAAATGGTTTGAGATAACAGACGTAACTCACCAAGACTTCGAATTAACTGGTTATGACGAGGCACATTATAAAATAGATAAGCTAATGAAATTAACGCACATACTAAACATAACAGCGCTGCATAAAGGATAGGCTTGGACTTTTCACTTTCCCCAAATAAACTGGCAAACTGCTCAATTTTTGACTGGATTTTTGCAATAAAATTGACACTCGATTTTCCGGTAGCACCGCGATTGCCACTTTTCTTTTTAAGTTTAAAGCCCATACAGCTTCTCCCCAGAAAAATACGCTGTTCATTCACAGCATAAAAATTAGTTTATAAATTTTGTCGATGCGTTCATGTAGTGTGGGTTTTGCAATAACCGACTAAATAAAAAGACATGCCAATGTTGATTGTGTTGGTGAAAATACCCTTGGCAATATTCTTTTAGGTTTTCCTCTAAGTCTGAACTCTGAGAAAAAAAACTTTTTTTATTAAAGTGCTGAATCCCCAAAACCTGATCCACAACCAACCCCACATACTGGTCATGATGGCTAATACACAGCACTTTTTGGGTAGACGAAAATGAACTCCGCTGCCCTGAAATAAAATGAGCCAAATCAGATACCGAAAGTAATCTTCCACGAATGTTTGCCAATCCCTTGACCCAACTTTGAGTATTTGGAACTGGTGTATATTTCGGTGGATAGATAACTTCTGACACTTCCCCAAGTGGTGCGACGAAGTATTGCCCTCTCATTTCAAAAGCAATTCCTGACCATCGCTGTGCTTCATTTTGAACTGAAGCGTAATTCTTATTACCCCGTTTAGACAAACGAAGTAACTCGATAAATCCATTCGCTGCCATACTCGATCCTATAAAACGGGCGTATTTATCCCGTTATTTATGTTTTTATGGATGGATGAGTTAATTTAGAAATTGTTTAATTACATCAATTAATTGCTTTTCTTCGATTGGCTTGATTAAGTAATCGATTGCGCCTTGACGTTTACCCCATACTCGGTCAGTTGCCTGATCTTTAGTACTCACAATCACCACTGGAATATGCTTCGTGTCTTCATCACGGGTAATCTGGCGCGTTGCCTGAAAACCATTTACACCTGGCATGACCACATCCATTAATACCAAGTCAGGCTGCTCAGCTTTTGCCAAAGTCACACCATCTGCACCGTTAGAGGCTTCAAGTACGTCATAGCCATGCTTAGTTAGGATTTCTTTAAAACGAAAAGTTTCTGTTGGTGAGTCATCAACAATGAGAATACGTGCCATTTCTTTTGCCCTCAAATTACTTATTATGAACTTACATGATTACGAATCGCATTTAGCAATTCATCTTTGCTAAAAGGTTTCGTCAAGTATTCATCTGAACCTACCACACGCCCTTTTGCCTGATCAAATAAACCATCTTTACTAGAGAGCATGATAACGGGAATGTTCTGATAATTTTGAGAGTTCTTAATCAAAGCACAAGTTTGATAACCGTCTAAACGAGGCATCATGATATCTACAAAAACAATATCCGGATTCGCTTCAGCAATTTTAGATAAAGCTTCAAATCCATCGACAGCAGTAATCACTTCGCAACCTTCGCGTTGCAATAGAGTTTCTGCGGTACGGCGAATAGTTTTTGAGTCATCAATAACCATTACTTTCAGATTTTGGAATGCATCTTCCATTTAATCTTCCATCCCCATAACATAAAATATAAATGCAATTTAACTTAAATTTGTTTTTACAGATTTATACGCATTTTTAACATATCTATACTTCTATTTTCAATGAAAGCTTTTTGTCTACTTTCTCATTTATAAACAATAACTTTTAACCTCATCACACTTTCAAAAAAATTATCATTTTTTTTATAATATCGATATTTTTATTCAGTTAAATAATAACTAATATATTTAAGATTAATTATTTAAAAATAAGTGACTTACCTTTCTTTTTTGGGGAATTTTATGAATAAGCGGATGAAATATGCCTTTTATAGGAACTGCTTGTCTGTATCTATAGGCATTGCCTCTTGCGGAGCACTGTTTTTCTCTTCCCCAACGTTGGCTGCCAATGCAGCTCCTAAAGCTGTCTGGTATCGTTATTATGATCAGCATGGTATTACGAATATTAGTACATCCGTAACGCCGGCTCATATTCGCTATGGATATGAAGCACTCGACCAGAATATGCAGGTCATTAAAAGAAATCATCCTTATAATTCTGAAGCCGATTTAAATCAGTCCTCACAGCGTGCATTATCAGCTCGATATAGAGAAGAAGATAACAAATTAAAAAGAGCATATAGCAATAGTAAAACTGCGACGATTAAAAGAGACCAAGCATTATTGGCAATTAAAAAACAAATAAATTATCAGCAGGACCAACTGAGCCAATTACAACAAGACAAAATTTTATTTAAGCGGCAAGAAATGGAATATTTTCGTAAGGGTGAACAAGTTCCCGAAAGACATAAAACCTTGATTGAAAACAATCTTATGAATATTAATAAAGTTAAACAAACACTTGAAATACTTTCGAAAACCTATAATCGCACCAATAAAGATTATGAAAATATTATCGAACGTTTAAAAAAGCTTGAATAAGGTTACAGCTTTATCAAGAATAGGGGCAAAATAAAATTTGAATTACAGGATGATGCTGTATGCGCACAACGCATCTTACCCCTTCTACTTTTTTTAAATTAAGCTTGATCAGTCTGAGTTTAATCTTAGCTGCATGTAACCAGCAAGAAGTACCAAAAACAACAGCATCTGAATCTAAAAAAATTGAACTCATTCCTCAAGATTTAATTCCTGTAAAAGAAGGCTCACTCGCCGCTCAAACCGCTTTTACAGGAACTATTCGTGCAGTACAACAAAGTTCTATTCAAGCCCAAGTTAGTGCAACAGCGACTGCCGTTACAGCCAATGTAGGCCAAAAGGTACAAAAAGGCCAAGTTTTAGTTAGATTAAATAATCAAGACAACGCTGCACGCTTAGCTCAGGCACAGGCTAATCTTGCTTCTGCTCAGGCACAAGCAGAACTTGCACGTAATTTGATGAATCGAAAACAAAGATTGCTCAATCAAGGCTTTATTGCCCGTGTAGAGTTTGAACAAAGTCAGGTGGATTATAAAGGTCAACTTGAAAGTGTTAGAGCTCAACAAGCCAATGTGGATATTGCTAAAAAAGCTGATCGAGACGGTATTATTACCAGCCCCATTTCAGGTGTGATTACGAAACGACAAGTTGAACCGGGACAAACCGTTTCGGTTGGACAAACATTATTTGAAATCGTTAATCCAGATCAATTAGAAATACAAGCGAAACTACCTATTGAACAACAATCTGCCTTAAAAGTAGGTAGCTCTATCCAGTATCAGATTCAGGGTAACTCGAAACAATTACATGCCATACTGACTCGTATCTCACCTGTAGCAGATCAAGATAGCCGACAAATTGAATTCTTTGCGAGCCCTAAAGAAGCGATTGATTCATTAAGTATTGGTGCGTTCATTAACGGTATTATTTTGCATAATGATAGCAATCAGGGACAAACCATTCCTTTAGATAGTATTCAAAATCTGCAACATGATCCTTTTGTATGGGTAATACGCAATCAAACAATTCAGAAAGTCAAAATTCGAGTGGTTGAGCAACGATACAACGAAAATATCGCTTTAGTTCAGGGTTTACAAAGTACAGATCAGGTAAGTCGTATCCAGTTTGAAGATTCTGATATCAATAAAAAAGTGACGCTTACAACCGAAAAAAATAAATAAGGTAGCAAATAGCTTATGTGGTTTACCCGAATTAGTGTGAAGTACCCCGTTTTTACCATCATGATGATGCTCAGTCTAATGGTACTCGGGTTAGCATCTTGGAAACGTATGACCGTTGAAGAGTTTCCAAATATTGATTTCCCATTCGTAGTCGTCACTACGCAATATGCGGGTGCTTCACCTGAAGCAGTTGAATCGGACATTACCAAAAAACTCGAAGATCAAATCAATACCATTTCGGGTATTAAACAAATTACTTCACGCTCAAGTGAAGGGCTTTCGATGGTGATTGCAGAGTTTAATCTTGATACGTCTTCGGCTATTGCAGCACAGGATGTTCGCGACAAAATTGCTCCAGTTATTGCCCAATTCCGCGATGAAATTGATACACCGATTGTACAACGCTACGATCCATCATCTAGCCCAATTATGTCAGTCGTGTTTGAATCGAATAGCATGAGCTTGGCTCAATTAAGCTCCTATGTAGACAAAAAAATTGTACCTCAGCTTAAAACTGTTTCTGGTGTGGGTAATGTCAATTTACTAGGTGATGCTAAACGTCAAATTCGGATTAAGGTTCATCCTGAACAATTACAAAGCTATGGTATTGGTATTGATCAGGTCATTAACACCCTAAAAAATGAAAATATAGAAGTACCTGCAGGAACCTTACAACAAAAGAATTCTGAACTGGTTGTTCAGATTCAATCAAAAGTCATCCATCCTCTTGGATTTGGTGATTTAGTTATTGCTAATAAAAATGGTTCCCCTATTTTTCTAAAACAAGTAGCAACCGTTGAAGATACTCAAGCAGAACTGCAATCAAGTGCTTTTTATAATGGAAGAACAGCGGTTTCTGTCGATATTTTAAAAAGTTCCGATGCCAATGTAATTCAGGTTGTTGATAAGACTTATCAAACCTTAGAGAAGCTAAAAGCTCAAATGCCTGCGGGTTTGAATTATAAAGTTGTCGCTGACAGCTCTAAAGGTATTCGTGCTTCAATTAAAGACGTTGTTCGTACCATTATTGAAGGAGCGGTCTTAGCAGTTTTAATTGTTTTACTCTTTTTGGGTTCTTTCCGGTCCACTGTCATTACAGGTTTAACCTTACCGATTACCCTACTTGGCACATTAACATTCATCTGGGCGTTTGGGTTTAGCATTAACATGATGACACTGTTGGCTCTGTCACTGAGTATTGGTCTATTAATTGATGATGCGATTGTGGTTCGGGAAAACATTGTCAGACATACAGAGCTCGGCAAAGACCATGTCACCGCGGCTTTAGATGGTACTAAAGAAATTGGGTTAGCAGTACTTGCAACCACACTCACCATTGTGGCGGTATTTTTACCAGTTGCCTTTATGGGAGGCTTAATTGGGCGTTTCTTCTATCAATTTGGGGTAACTGTAAGTACGGCTGTTCTTATTTCCATGTTCATCAGCTTTACACTCGACCCAATGCTTTCCGCACACTGGAAAGATCCTGTAAAGAAAAAAGAAAGTCGACTGCAACGTTTCTTTAACTATATTTCTAATCTATTAGATGGCCTAACGCACATCTATGAAAAGCTTTTAAAGCTTGCCTTACGCTTTCGTTTCATCACGGTCATTATTGCAATTGTTTCATTGGTTGTGGCATTAGGCTTATCAAAAATGATCGGAACCGAATTTGTACCTACACCAGATAAAGGTGAAATTCGTATTCAGTTCGAAACCCCTGTTGATTCTTCTTTAGAATATACCCAAGCAAAATTACATCAAGTTGATCAGATTATTAGGCAATTCCCTGATGTCGTTTCTACTTATGGAGTGGTTAACAGTGAAGTCGACTCCGGTAAAAACCATGCAGGTTTAGGAGTCACCCTAAAACCAAAACAAGAACGTAGCGCAGACCTGACAACACTCAACAATGAGTTCCGTGATCGTTTACAAAGTGTAGCTGGCATCCGAGTGACTTCAATCGCTGCTGCTCAAGACTCAGTGTCTGGTGGTCAAAAGCCAATCATGATTTCTATTAAAGGATCTGATCTAAATGAACTACAAAAAATCTCGGATCGTTTCATGGCTGAAATGGAAAAAATTGATGGTGTGGTCGATTTAGAAAGCTCTTTAAAAGAACCTAAACCGACTTTAGGTGTACATATTAACCGTGTACTGGCCAGTGATTTAGGTTTATCTCTTTCTCAAATTGCGAATGCGATTCGACCACTCATTGCAGGTGACAATGTCACAACATGGGAAGATCGTGACGGCGAAACCTATGATGTGAATATCCGTTTAAATGAAAATAAACGTGTGCTTCCCCAAGATGTTCAGAACCTATATCTCAACTCGAATAAAACCAATGCAAATGGGCAAAATATTTTAGTTCCATTAAGCGCCGTAGCCACAACCCAAGAAAAACTTGGAGCTTCGCAAATTAACCGACGCGACCTTGAACGTGAAGTTTTAATTGAAGCAAACACTTCAGGACGTCCAAGCGGGGATATCGGTCAAGATATCGATAAAATGCAAAAAGCATTCAAATTGCCAGCTGGTTATACCTTTGATACTCAAGGGGCAAATGCCGATATGGCTGAATCTGCGGGTTATGCGTTAACGGCAATTACCCTTTCGATTGTATTTATTTATATTGTGTTGGGTTCTCAGTTTAATAGTTTTATTCACCCTGCTGCGATTATGGCATCTTTACCATTGTCCCTGATTGGTGTCTTCCTGGCCTTATTCTTATTTAGGAGTACCCTAAATCTATTTTCAATTATTGGCATTATTATGCTGATGGGGCTGGTAACCAAAAACGCGATTTTGCTTATCGACTTTATTAAAAAAGCGATGGAAGATGGGATAAGTCGTTATGATGCTATTTTACAAGCAGGCAAAACCCGTTTACGCCCAATCTTGATGACAACAAGTGCGATGGTGATGGGTATGGTTCCATTAGCTCTAGGTTTAGGTGAAGGTGGTGAACAAAGTGCACCAATGGCTCATGCTGTAATTGGGGGTGTCATTACCTCTACCTTATTGACTCTTGTGGTTGTCCCCGTCATTTTCACTTATCTGGATGACTTGAAAAACTTTATGCTGCGTCAAACCCGACGATTCATGTCATAATGCAGCGACTATCGTATAATCCGCGTTTTTATAACGCTTAACTTTTAGGACTTTTTCCATGCGCGCAAGCCGCTTTTTATTTGCAACGTTGAGAGAAACCCCAAACGATGCTGAAGTGATTTCACATCAGCTCATGTTACGTGCGGGGATGATTCGTAAATTGGCATCTGGTTTATATACATGGCTGCCGATGGGAACACGTGTGCTTAAAAAAGTTGATGCCATTGTTCGTGAAGAAATGAACCGTTCAGGTGCTATGGAAGTGTTCATGCCCGTAACTCAACCCGCAAGCTTGTGGGAAGAATCAGGTCGTTATGAACAATATGGTCCTGAATTATTACGTTTCAAAGATCGTCACGACAACCCGTTTGTGCTTGGTCCTACACATGAAGAAGTGATTACCGATTTAGCACGTAACGAGCTAAAAAGTTATAAACAGCTTCCTGTAAATTTCTATCAAATTCAAACCAAATTCCGTGATGAGATCCGCCCACGTTTTGGTGTAATGCGTTCACGCGAGTTCATCATGAAAGATGCTTATTCTTTCCACGCAACTCAAGAATCATTACAAGAAACTTATGATGTGATGTACGACACTTATAGCCGTATTTTCACTCGTTTAGGTTTAGATTTCCGCCCAGTACAAGCAGATACAGGTTCAATTGGTGGTTCAGCTTCACATGAATTCCACGTATTAGCTGCAAGTGGTGAAGATGACATTGCATTTTCAACTGAGTCTGATTATGCAGCAAACGTTGAAATGGCTGAAGCTGTTTTAGTGGGTGAGCGTGCAGCGCCTACACAAGAATTTAAATTGGTTGACACACCAAATCAAAAAACAATTGCTGATGTTTGCCAGTTCTTAAATGCTGATCCTAAACAATCTGTAAAAGCATTATTGGTTCAAGGCGTTGCTGATGAGAAAGGCAATGTACCTGTCGTTGCCCTATTCTTACGTGGTGACCACGAACTGAATGAAATTAAAGCCGAGAAACATCCTCTAGTGGCCGCTCCTCTCGCGTTTGCCACAGAAGAACAACTTCAAGCATTTGGCTTAACTGCTGGCTTCACTGGTCCACAAGGTTTAGTTGAAAAAGGCATCACTGTAATTGTTGACCGTGCTGCATCTGTTCTTTCTGACTTCGTTGCTGGTGCAAATGAGGCAGACAAACATGCTGTAGGCGTAAACTGGGAACGTGATGCACAGATTACTGAAGTTTTCGATTTGCGTAATGTGGTTGAAGGTGACCCATCTCCAGATGGTAAAGGTACACTACAAATTAAACGCGGTATTGAAGTAGGCCATATTTTCCAACTTGGTACTAAATACTCTGAAGCTTTAGGATGTAAAGTTCTCGGTGAAGATGGCAAACCATTTACAGTAACAATGGGCTGTTATGGTATTGGTGTGACACGTGTAGTTGCAGCTGCAATTGAACAAAACTACGATGACAAAGGGATTATTTGGCCACAAGCAATTGCTCCTTTTGAAATCGCAATTGTTCCAATGAATGCACACAAGTCACCACGTACTCTTGAAGCAGCAGAAGCGCTTTATGCAGAACTTCAAGCCCAAGGCTTTGACGTATTACTTGATGACCGTAACGAACGTCCGGGCGTTAAATTCTCTGACCTTGAACTAATGGGTATTCCACACCGTATTGTGATTGGTGAAAAAGGTCTTGATGCAGGCACTTTTGAATATAAAGGTCGCCGTGATGCTGAAGCGAGCAATTTAACTAAAGAAGAACTTTTAGCTAAATTAGCGCGTTAATAAATACATAAATAAAAAAGCAGCTTTTAGAAGCTGCTTTTTTTAATTTAATTTTACGCCTGAACTGTTAAGTCTTTAATGGTTGTGGAAGATCCATTGTTTTTAACCGATTCGATACCTTTATCTCGTGAAGCTTCACTGGCATAAAACTGGCTCGAACCAATAATTTGATGATTTGCAGCTTTTAAATTGAAGTAAGGTTTCCCATTTTTTGCAGTTAAACGATCATATCGCGCATCGTCACTACTATTTTTTTGAACTGACTCAATACCATTGACTGCTGATGCTTTCGCTTTATATAGCTCACTATTTAAAATAATTTCGCCATTACCAGCCTTAAGTACAAAGCGATATTGTCCATCATTCGCTTGTGTAATTTCGTACCATCCTGCCATATGAACCTCGTTTTTTTGTTGGTGTGGGTATGACTTTCGTTATTATTCTGGACGAAAGTTAATTCTTCTTAATGACAATATAAATGAGCTATTAAGCTTTGGATAGTCTACTTTTTATACATTATCGTAATAAAATTATAAGGATGTTGAAATGTAAAAAGGTAGAGATCACGCCTGCGATCTCTACCAAAATGTAATTAAAATTAACAAATTAAGCTTTTTTTACAAATTCAGATTTTAACTTCATCTGACCAATACCATCAATTTTACAGTCAATATTGTGACCATCACTTGCATCTGGAACTAAACGAATACTTTTTACTTTTGTTCCGACTTTAACAACTGAAGAAGAACCTTTAATTTTTAAATCTTTAATTACAGTAACGCTATCGCCATCCGCCAAAACATTTCCATTAGCATCTTTAATCACTTCTTGCTCTTCAGTTACTAAAGCTTCCCCTTCTTTCCACTCGTGTGAGCATTCTGGACAAATTAATAAATCGCCGTCTTGATATGTATATTCTGATTGGCATTTTGGACAGTTTGGCAAAGACATAAAAAAAATCTCAAAAAGTATATTATGCGAGATATGACTCATTTTTTAAAGTTTTAAATAAAAGACTTTTACCAAAAAAAAATTTATATATTTAACTTTTGCTCTTTTCTAATAAATATTCTTTTAAAATAATCGCATGGTTATGTTCCACATCTTTAGCCGAATATAAAAGTGTGACTTTATGATGTGAAACGATTTCTAATAACTCTTTTACTGCGGGGTTGGTTTCTAGTTCTTTTAAATAACGTTGTTTGAACTCATCCCAATGTTCTGCGGACTCTGCATGAAACCACTTACGAAGTTCGGTTGAAGGAGCTATTTCTTTTAACCATAAATCTAAATGAGCATTTTCTTTGCTAATCCCTCGACTCCATAGTCGATCAACCAAAATTCGCTTTCCATCATCACCGCTTACATCGTCATAAATTCTTTTAATTTGTATGTTCATATCTTTATCTCACAAGAAGGCTTAACTGATTGAGCTTCATATGATCATTCAATATTTTATTCATTTTTGATAGTGTTTAAAAATAAAAAAATGAGTAGTTCTTCTACTCACTTTTTATTTAAATCTCAATTTAAAAAGACAATTATTGATCTGGAATGTCGGCTTCTACTAACAACTTCAATAAAGATAAAGACTCTTGCCAGCCTAAATAACATGCTTCCACAGGAATAACTTCAGGTATTCCTTCTTGGGTAATGTGTATTTCTGTGCCTACCAATACTGTTTTTAATGTAATGGTGACCTGCATCGTGCCAGGTAAATTTGCGTCGTCAAATTGGTCGTTATAACGAATTAATTCATTGGGAACGAGTTCAACATAAGTTCCCCCAAATGAATGCGTTGACCCGGTTGAGAAATTGGTAAAGCTCATTTTGTATGAGCCCCCTACTTTTGCATCAAAACTATGAACCTTCGCGGTAAAACCGTGAGGTGCCATCCATTTAACTAAAGCATCTGGGTCAAGAAAAGCACGATAAACTCGTTCAGCTGGTGCCTTAAACACTCGATGTAATTTTACTGTACCTGTTGCCATTGTCTTCTCCTTATTTTAAGTCCATTTAAGTTATAAAAATTATGTTGAATAGCTTAAACCGTAGAATTTCTTTTAACGTATATTTTTGGTGTTTTTTCGACCTAAACCTATTGTTTTATACAAAAGTAAATTACGAAAACTATGGCTGATTTTTTAGTAAAAATGGAGCAAAATAGTCAGCAATCATAAAGAAACATATTGAATTTGAGATTAATCATGAGTCTGCTCGCTTTCTCCTCATATGCATTAAACGGTGTAGATGCACAAAAGTTTTTACAAGGCCAAGTGACTGTAGATACTGAACGTTTAGCTGAAAATGAAACACGCTATACAGCCATTTGTGATCTTAAAGGCCGCATCCATTTTGGCTTGTGGCTAAAAAAGAATAATGCAGAAAGTTTTGACATTATTGTCACTCAAGATCAAGCTGAAGAATTCGCGAAGCACATTAAAAAATATGGTGCTTTTTCAAAAATGACCTTAAGTGAACAAGGTGCTGTATTCCCAAAAGTTGTGAATGGCCATACTGAGTTCAGCTCTACAGAAACTGATATTTCCGAATGGCAAAAACAAGCCATCATGACAGGTCAAGCATGGATTGCTCAAGCGACTGAACATGAGTTTCAGCCACAAGAATTACGTTTACATCAACGCGAAGGCGTCAATTACGATAAAGGCTGTTACTTAGGTCAAGAAATTGTGGCGCGCCTTTGGTTTAAAGCAAAACCAAAACACTGGTTACATTTAGTTCAAGGTACGGGTGATGCACCTGCTCCAGCAACTCAACTGCACAATGATGTAGAAGTGGTTAATAGTACCCAAACTACTGACGGTTATATTGCCTTAGTTGTTGCGAAACCTGCCGCCCTTCAAGAGTTAGGTCTTCAAGTTTTAGATTTACCAGAAGCTTTAAGTGGTGATGTTGCTAGACCACAATAATTATATTTAATAAATTAAAAGCCCGTGGATAAATCTACGGGCTTTTCTATAGATACAAAATTCTAATGAATTCATTAAATTAGGGCATCAATTTTTTAAGTTTTCTATGCCATCATAATCCATGTTGTAATCTAAGAGAAAAAATATGAAAACTAAACTTGCTACACTCATATTGAGTTTGGCTTTTTTCGGTTCTGCTCATGCTGATGTTAAAACACTTGAACAAAATCTGAAGACAAATTATCCAGACCTCCCTGTAAAAGGTGTCTATCAGTCACCTGTCGCTGGAATTTATGAAGTCTATACAAGTGGTCGTATTGTTTATACCAATCAAGATGCAAAATACTTTTTTGTAGGCAATTTAGTTGATATCAAACAACAAAAAAATATGACAGAAGAGCGAATTGCCGAATTGGGTAAAATTGATGTTAAAAGTCTCCCATTAAATCAGGCAATTAAATACGTCAAAGGTAAAGGAGAGCGTACTCTTTATATTTTCAGTGACCCTGATTGCCCTTACTGTCAGCGTCTAGAACAAAATATGGTTGGGGTGGATAACGTAACCGTATATGTATTCTTATATCCGCTGACCAGCTTACATCCAAATGCTGAAAAGGTTTCTAATCAAATCTGGTGCTCTAAAAACCCTTCAGAAGCTTGGACAAATTATATGCTTAACCGTAAATTGCCAGCGGCTAGCAAAAGCTGTACAAGTCCAATTCAGAAAAATATTGCTTTAGGCCAGAAATTAAATATAGATGGCACACCAACTCTGTTCTTACAAGATGGTCAAAGAATCTCTGGTGTACCAAGTGATGCAAAACAGATTGAAGCATTATTACAGTCAGTAAAATAATCCAATACGCCACTCTCTTAAGTAGAGTGGCGTATTATTTTTCTCCACAGTTTGCTTTATAGACATCGTTTTATATACAAATCGGCTGTTTACTTTCGGCCATCAATATTTATGATGAGAAATTGAATTGAGCTAATACATCGATGGAATGATGTAGCTACAAAGTAAAAGGTTAAAAAGAAATGAAGAAATTACTTATCGCCAGTCTAATTGCCATTTCAAGTTCATCAATCTTTGCAGCAGACACTACGACATCTGCAGCTAAAAACGATGTATTTAAACAGGCTGAGCAGCTATACGCAGCAAAAAATTATCCTGCTGCCTTTCAAGAAGTCCAACGTCTTGCACAAACCGGAAATGCTCAAGCCATCTATAACTTAGGCTATATGACACAAATGGGCCAAGGCACTGCCAAAGATAATGCCAAAGCTCTGAAATATTATGAAGATGCCTCAAATAAAGGTTATGCTCAAGCGAGTTACACGCTTGCACAAATTTATGAGACTGGTGAATTAGGTGTTGCCAAAGATAGCAATAAATTCAGTCAATATATTCAAAAGGCAGCAGCTCAAGGTTCTGATGATGCAACTGTCAAAATAGCGACTATTTTATTTGCACAGAAAAAACCTCAATCTCACCAAATTGCTTTACAAAAGCTAGCGCCTTTGATTAGAAAAGGAAACTACCCTGCTATTCAGGTCAAAGCGCTTTATGATATTAGCCAAGGGGTTGAAAATAAAAATCCTTTAATGAAACGCCAAGGCATTGAAGCTTTACAAACAATTGCCCAAAAGGGTTATGCACCTGCATCTATGGCTTTAGCAACCATGATGGCGAATGGCAATATCATTCCTCAGAACTTGCCTCAAGCAAAACAGATCTTTACTGAGCTTGCTAAGCAAAATGTTCCTAATGCTAGAGAATCTTTAGCTTCGGTCGAAAAAATTATTGCTGAGAAGAATAAACAAGCTGCCGCCGCTCCTACGCAGCCAGCTCCTAAAAAATAGTAAAGAGACAATAGCCCCACATGGGGCTTTTCTTTTACCACCACAAAGCAATAAGCCCACTCACCCCCATAAAGCCAATAATGGTACTAATCATTAAGGGGGTTAATGCTCTTTCATTTAAACCGTAGGCTTGCCCAAAAATACCAAAAGCGATCGGCATTGGCAGCGCAGCAAGTAAAGTGCCAGCATATAACATCTCTTGGCTCACGTTTGGCAGTAAAAGGAACAGCCCAAAAATCACAACAGGCATAAGGATGACATTAAATCCAGCCAACAATATACTTTGGAAATTCACGGCGGTAATACCAATACCAACCAAGCTGCCACCAATAGCAAATAATGCTAGAGGCGAAGCTGTTCTTCCTAAAAGTTCTAAGGCTTGACCAAGTTTTGAAGGCAGATGAATATCTAACAAAATGCAGCTCATCCCAACTAAAATTGCAATAATTACAGGATTTTTAAGTAAATTAATGAATGTTTTTTTCAGTAAAGGCAAAAGCCGTTGCTGTTGATGTAAACCTGCTTCTGCTAAAATGAGCATTAAAGCAACTATTAATAAATTTTCGATAATTAAGGTTAAAGATATATAGATTGCAGCATGACTCCCCATTAGCATGGTTAGAATCGCTGTACCCATAAAACCTGTATTTGACATAGAAGCGCCCATCGATATGACTGCACTATGTGTCAGGCTATTTTTAAAATACTTGCGGTAAAGGATAAAAGCCAAAAAAAACAAGATTAAAGAGCCGCCACCATAAGCAATAAAATAAGCTGGGTGCCAAATATCTTGTAAGTTTTTATTGGCTAAAGATTGGATTAAAAAAGCAGGTAAAGAAATTTTAATAACAAATGCACTCAGAGCCTTAATTTGTTCAGGTGTTACCAGTTTAATGAGGACACTACAGTACCCCATCAATAATAAAATCAAAATTGGTAAAATTACCTGAAAAACCACAGACTACTTCCTCACTCATTTCAAAAGAAAAACGGGCAAATCTTAATTTGCCCGAATATTAAAAACTAAAAAGAATCAAAAAGCTGTTTTAAGCCATGTGGTTGGCAACGCAAATATTGAGGAGCAATTTTGACTTTTGCGCCCAATGTAGCAGCAGCATGCCATGGCCAACGTGGGTCATATAACATTGCACGCGCAAGACCAATGGCATCAGCTTGCTGTTTTTCTAAAATTTGTTCAGCATGCTGTGGGTCAGTAATAAGACCTACCGCAATCACAGGAATAGCTACATGTTTTTTAACCTGTTCCGCGAAAGGAACTTGGTAACCTGCTCCAATAGTAATATTTTGATGCTCATGTAAACCACCACTAGAGACATGAATATAGGCCGCACCTAACTGCTCTAAGGCTTTTGATAAACCAACCGTAGACTCAATATCCCACTGTTCATTACCATCCATCCAGTCTGTTGCAGATAAACGTATCCCTACCGGATAACCTTCGGGAACAGCAAGTTTAATCGCCTGAAGTACCTCTAGCGTCATACGCATACGGTTTTCTAAAGAGCCACCATATTCGTCAGTACGTTGATTTGCAATTGGCGATAAGAATTGGTGTAGCAAGTAACCATGAGCAGCATGTACCTCAATTAACTCAAAGCCCGCTTCAACTGCACGTTTGGCCGCAGCTGCAAAGTCTTGTTGAATTTGTTTAATCTCGGCAATGGTTAAAGCATGTGGCGCTGCATCATGAACCGAAAAAGTACTTGTACTTGGAGCAACTGTTTGCCAACCATGTGGCTGATCTTTTGCAATTTGGCCTTTACCCAACCAAGGCTTTTCAGTAGATGCCTTACGTCCAGCATGAGCTAACTGAATTCCAAATGGCATAGGAGAAAGTGTTTTAACTTTTCCCAATAAAGTTTTGATCTGGTCACGTTGCTGATCATTCCAAAGGCCAAGATCTGCATAACTAATTCGACCTTCCGCCTGTACAGCTGTAGCTTCCACAATACATAGCCCAGCTCCAGACAACGCGTAATTTGCCCATTGCTGTTCATGCCAATAGGTAATTTCGCCTTCATCTGTTGCCGAATATTGGCACATTGGGGCAATTACAATTCTATTGACCAGTTGTAGTGAATCGAAATTAACCGTTTCAAATAATTTTGCCATTTTTAATTCCTAGAATTGTTTAATTACACGTAAACCTGCACTCCAGTTACGTCCATCAGCAGGTTCGAAATAGCGGCTATTACCGTCATTTACAATCACTGAACCTGCATATTTTTTATCAAAGAGGTTATCTACACGAGCAAAGCTATTGACTTTCCAATCGCCCATTACCCATGCATAACCAACATTTGCTGAGGTTACACTGTAGCTCGGTGCTGCGTCACTGTTGGTATCATTCACGTATACTTTGTCCATATACTGTACATCTACGCCACCATATAGACCGTGCGATGGCTGCCATGCCAAAGAGGCATAAGCTTGGTTTTTGGCAATACCCGGTATGGCATTTCCTGAGGAAATCTGAGCAATATTTCCTAACGCTGGAATATCAGCATCAAAGGTTGCATCTAAATACGAATAGCTTGCGGTCGCTATTAAGTCTCGCCATAATTTTTTATTCCATGCAAATTCTACGCCTTCACGTAAGGTTTTATCTGCATTACGGAACGTTGATCGACCATTTGAGTTACCGGCTGAAACAATGTCATCTTTAGTTTTAGTCTGGAAAACCGCCAAAGTAAAATCACCTAGTTGGTTTTGTGACTTTAAACCTGTTTCATAGGTATCGCTTGTTGAAGCTGTTAAATCAAAATTAAAACCACTTTGACCATCAGGTCGATATGCCATTTCAGTAAAAGTTGGTGTTTCAAAACCTTTGGCATAACTTACATAGGCCATGAGTTCAGGTAAAATTTGCCAACTTAAAGCGACCGACGGTAAAACTTTATCGTAATCCGTCTTACCACTATCATCACCATTACTTAAATAGTTATCTTCAGATTTGTAGTGGACATTGCTATAGCGGACACCCGTATCTAAACGCCATGTGGGTAAGAACTGCCACGAAGCTTGTAAATATGGATCGATATTCCACAAAGTATTATCTTCATCACGGCGTAATTTACCTTTCACACCATAAATACCATTCGCATTAAAATTTTCATAACCTTTACGGTCTTCATCCATTGCATCGAGTGCAACCCCGACGCTTACAGTGGTATTTGGCAGTAGTTCTTTACCTGTCCAACGGAAATCAGCACCATAATAATTACGATCAAAATCAATCACACCACCCGCATGATTAGGATTTGCTTGGCCTGTATAAATAGGCTTACCATCCTTTAATGTTACATCGCCTTTTGGAATGGATTGATATTGAGTAACTTGACGATTACCCAAATATGCCATGGCATAGAGTTCATTTTTATCATTGATTGGTTTAGACCATGTCATCCCTGTTTGGGTTTGTTCAATATCTTTTCTAACCTTATAAGTATTATCCGCATCATTAACTTGTTTAGGATTAGCATTCCACTGGGCATGAGTTAAGCCTTGCGGATCATCGGCGTGGATTTTTACATAGTTGGTTACCCAGTTGATTTTACTACCATCATCAAGATTCCAGCTGAGCTTTGCATTATTTAGTACTTTTCTGCACCGCTATGTTCGCGGTAACCGTCGGTATCAAAGTATGATGAGCTAATAACATAGCTTGGTTCATTCGCCCCTTTTGCCCCACCTTGCAGCACAAGTCCTGCTCGGCTTTTATCATGGCTACCACCCGAATAGCTCAGCTCAATTGAGTCTTTCCCTTGCCCTTCTTTAGTAGAAGTTAAAATAGTCCCACCTGATGAATTTCCATAAAGTGAAGAAAAAGGTCCTGTTAGAACTTCAACATGGTCCAGACTGCTTAAGTCGATATTAGATGTTTGGCCCTGCCCATCTGGCATTGTTGCAGGGATACCATCCACATAAAGACGAATACCACGGACACCAAACGTAGAACGTGCACCAAAACCACGCATAGATAGCTGTAGATCTTGCGCATAATTTTCACGGTTACGAATCTGTAAACTCGGTATGCCCTTCACAACTTCAGTTAAATTTACTTGTGAAGAACTATCCACTTGAGGTGCCTCGATTCGGAAAACCGAAGCTGGTGTTTGTAAATAACCAGTGTCAGTACGTGTCGCTTCCACATGTAAAGTTGGTAATTTGGCAACGTCTGAATTTAAGTCTTCTGCCCAAACAAGTGGGCTAGAAATACAGCCCATACTCATCAAAATACAGTAATGAAGTCGGTCTAAGCGTAATAAGGACATGCTTATTTCCTTTATTTATATTGTAGTTATGATAACAAAAAGCAGTGTCTTGTCTGGATATAGAATTCGGTCTACATTGTTGTAAATCTGGAACGCTCGTTTTGCCATATAAGTTTGTTTGCCAAATGAGAATTATCGACTTAATGATGGATGATCTTTCCAGCAATACCGTTCAGGCCAGTCTTTTGCTTCCTCGGCATAATCAATTCCAATACGTGGCGTTAAAACCACTTCTGGCTGTGTAGTGGCTGCTTCAATCCATAGTCCAGATTCTTCACCTAAAGTCTGGCCCTTTAAGGTCCGATCAATGCCCAAATAACGTGTCAGTTTGCCGGGTCCAGCCAAAAGCTTATATTCTTTTTTAGTTGAAGCACTATTTAAAAATGCTGATCGAATCATCACTCCTTCAGGTACACCTTCTGTTTGAGTAATAATGTTGAGCATTTCATACATGCCATAAATTAAATAGACATAAATGGTACCACCATGGCGATACATCACCTCTGTCCGTGCGGTACGTTTGTCATTGTAGCTATGGCAGGCTTTATCGCGAACGCCCAAATAAGCTTCTGTTTCACTAATTGTACAGCGGATAACTTGTCCATCCGGCTGTCGCTTACATAATACGCAGCCGATTAAATCATATGCTACTTCCGAAGTTTCTCGTTGAAACCAGCTTAATGGTAAAATATCTGACATAGTATTCTCTGAAATATTACATACCACACGTTATACTTGATTAATCCAGTATATCTGTTAATTTCGCGAGTTGGCATGCCTGAGTTACCCGAAGTCGAAACCACCAAAACCAGTTTATTTCCATTATTGAATCAAAAAGTTCTAAGTGTTGAAGTACGCAATCCTAGCTTACGCTGGCCTATACCAGATAATGTTCAGAAACTTGTTGGACAACGTCTCATTGGGTTAAATCGACGTTCAAAATATATTTTGGCAGAGTTTGAACAAGATCAAATGCTCTGGCATTTAGGAATGTCGGGTAGCTTTCGCCTGTGTCAACCAAACGATGAATTGAGAAAACACGATCATCTCATTATTCAATTTGAAGATCAGCAGTTACGTTACCATGACCCACGTCGTTTTGGCTGTATTCTTTGGCTTAACCCTGAAACTCAAGGCAAACTCATCGATACTTTAGGACCAGAGCCTTTAAGTACTGACTTTCATGCAGAATATTTAGCTTCTAAACTCAAGAATAAATCTGTCGGCATAAAAATTGCACTCATGGATAATCATGTAGTGGTTGGTGTTGGCAATATCTATGCAACTGAAAGCTTGTTTAATGTTGGCATTCATCCAGCACAGCCCGCTGGTGATTTAACCATGCAACAGATTGAGAAACTGGTTGTTGAGATTAAGCGAATTTTGAAGTCAGCAATTGATTTAGGCGGCTCGACTTTACGAGACTACAGCAATGCCATGGGTGAAAATGGTTATTTTCAACAGACTTTACTCGCTTATGGTCGTGCCGGAGAAATGTGTGTTAACTGTGAAACCACATTAGAAAACTTAAAACTCGGTCAGCGTGCCAGCGTATTTTGCCCACAGTGCCAACCACTTAAAAAGCTGAGAAAGCCTTAATTTTTTGGAGGAAGACAACATGCAAACAGCAATTGTCCGACATATTTTAGTCAAAGATAAAGACTTAGCCGAACAGCTGAAAAAGAAGCTACAAAGTGGTGCTGACTTTGCCAAACTTGCCAAGCAATACTCCACCTGTAATTCGGCAAAACGTGGTGGTGAACTTGGTGAAGTCAAAAAAGGGCAATTGGTGCCTGTCATTGACAAAGTAGTTTTTACAGCTGCTGAACGTGTGTTACAAGGTCCAATCAAAAGCCAGTTTGGCTATCATCTCTTAGAAGTTAAATTCAGAATGACTGGCTTACGTTGATTTCAGCATTTTACTTGTAATTGTGAGAAGCTTTAGCCTGCATATTGACTTGATATGTCCAGGCTTTAACATACTCACCCGATTCTAATTTTATATCTGCTGTCACACGTTGGTATTGAAAACCTTCAAAATCATCTAACATTTGCCAGTTTTCTGCTAACTTTTCTGTGCTAAACAAATAGCCTTCTACCCAATCTGCTTCTGGATCTAACTCTAAAGCCTTTAAACCTTTGTCTGGTCCCCAATCTAAAATATGAATCACTCCTCGTACACTCGCTTTTGTCCAGTTACCACCAATCTGCTCTAAAATATGAGCATTTGCTTTATTAGGGCATAAAGTTCCATATACAAAAAGCTGATTCATTAATTTATGTTCCTTGTTCTATCTGCTTAGCTAAACTTAACTGTGATTTAGCAAGTTTATCAATATCTCTGGTCCAGTATAAAATGCTATGTAATAAAAAACGGTACGCTAGGTACCGTTTTTTATACTCAAATTCTTTTTATTAAGCTTGTTTTTTCAACTCATCACGAATTTCACGTAATAATTGGATATCTTCTGGAGTTGCAGCTGGAGCTTCTGGCTCATTCTTATCACGGCGAAGTTTGTTTAATAATTTCACCATTAAGAACACAACCCAAGCCAAAATCAGGAAGTTAATTAAAATGGTCAGGAAGTTACCATAAGTTAATACATTGATACCTGCTTTTTGTAAGGCATCTAGAGATTGTAAGTTATTAGGGTTTGCACCTAACACGATAAATTTCTGCGAGAAATCAACACCACCACCAGTAATTACAGTGATAAGCGGCATGATGATATCTTTTACTAACGAGTCTACGATTTTGCCAAAAGCACCACCAATAATTACACCAATGGCTAAATCCATCATATTGCCTTTAATGGCAAATTCTTTAAATTCTTGAATAATACTCATCTAAACATCTCCAGATGTAGGGGGGAGGAACACATCATATTTTTCTTTTTTCACTGGCCTCTTATCCGTCTAGATAGTACTCGCCATGATATTGATAATTTAATATTTTTTTCAAAAAAAGAAAGCTATTTCACACTTTAACAACATATTTGCTTACAAGAAAAATATGACTTTAAGTTTACTTTCAGCTTTACCAGTAAGCAATAAAAAACCGCTAAACGAATTTAGCGGTTTTTCTTTTTTATTTAAGAAAAATTATTTATCACGGTTACGTTTGCGTTCATTTTCAGTCAAGTAACGCTTACGGATACGAATTGATTTTGGAGTAACTTCTACTAACTCGTCATCTTCAATAAATTCAAGAGCTTGTTCAAGCGTGAATTCAATTGCAGGTGTTAAAGTTAAAGCATCATCAGTACCAGACGCACGAACGTTAGTTAACTGTTTCGCTTTAGTTGGGTTTACAACCATATCGTCTGAACGAGAGTTAATACCTACGATCATACCTTCGTAAACTTCTAACTGTGGTTTAGCGAATAAACGACCACGGTCTTGTAAGCTGAATAATGCATAGCCCAAGCATGTACCTTGAACCATAGAAATCAACACACCGTTTTGACGCTTCGCAACAGTACCTTGTTTAAGAGGACCATAATGCGAGAAGCTTGAAGTCATAATACCAGTACCAGAGGTCATGGTTAAGAATTCAGAACGGAAACCAATTAAGCCACGTGAAGGAACAGTTGCTTCAATACGGATACGGCCTTTACCGTCAACTTCCATATTGGTCATTTCACCTTTACGGTGACCCATTTGTTCCATTACAGCGCCTTGGTGCTGCTCTTCAACGTCAAACGTTACGTTTTCGTAAGGTTCTTGTTTTTCACCATCAATTTCTTTAATGATTACTTGCGGACGTGATACACCTAATTCGAAGCCTTCACGACGCATGTTTTCAATTAAAACTGAAAGGTGAAGTTCACCACGGCCAGATACTTTGAAACGGTCTGGACTGTCAGTATCTTCAACACGTAAAGCTACGTTGTGAATTAATTCGCGGTCAAGACGCTCACGAATATTACGTGAAGTTACGAATTTACCTTCTTTACCAGCAAACGGAGAGTTGTTTACTTGGAAAGTCATAGACACTGTAGGCTCATCTACAGATAAAGGTGGTAATGCTTCAACGTTTTTCGGATCACAAATCGTGTCAGAAATGTTAAGTGCATCAATACCAGTAATACATACGATATCGCCTGCAGATGCAGAATCAACATCAATACGCTCTAAACCATGGTAACCCATGATTTTTAAGATACGGCCGTTACGTGTATTGCCTTCTTTGTCAATTACAGTAACAGGAGTATTTAGTTTTACAGAACCACGTTGAATACGACCAACACCAATAACACCTACGAAGCTGTTATAGTCAAGTGATGAAATCTGCATTTGGAATGGACCATCAACATCAACAGCTGGTGGCTCAACGATGTCTACAATCGTTTCGAACAACGGAGTCATGTCTTCTGCAAGCTCTTCAGGAGCAGGACCCGCTACACCACGTAAACCTGATGCATAAACGATTGGGAAATCAAGTTGCTCATCAGTTGCGCCAAGGTTATCAAACAAATCAAACACTTGATCGATTACCCAGTCTGGACGCGCACTTGGCTTGTCAACTTTGTTGATAATCACGATTGGTTTTAAACCACGGGCAAAGGCTTTTTGAGTCACAAAGCGAGTTTGTGGCATTGGGCCTTCTTGTGAGTCAACAAGAAGTAGTACGCAGTCAACCATCGACATTACACGTTCTACTTCACCACCGAAGTCGGCGTGTCCCGGGGTATCCACGATGTTGATACGGTAAGTTGTATCTGTACGTTTGTCTAACCAAGTAATAGCGGTGTTTTTCGCTAAGATGGTAATACCACGTTCACTTTCAAGCGCATTCGAGTCCATGACACGCTCAATCTCGCCTGCTCGGTCACCGAGAGCACCTGATTGCTGAAGTAGTTTATCGACAAGTGTGGTTTTCCCGTGGTCGACGTGCGCAATAATTGCGATATTACGGAGATTTTTGATATCTGACATGAAAATTCGAAACGCCTAAAATTTGAGGGCAAATTATACAGAAAAACACTACTCTTGAGTAGTGACAGTTTATTGACATTGACAAAAAAATTTTCCAATAGTCTGTATTTCGTTTTGTAAAGATAGGTATCTCGATTAGAATAGCGCCAATTTGCGAAATTGCGGCGTATTTACTCCCATGTCCAATCAACCATCACAAGACCGTCTTGACCTCGTTTATGGACTAGATGACCGACCAAAACCCTTCGTGGCTTTTTTGGCAGCCTTTCAACATTTGCTTGCAATTATTGTCCCGATTGTTACTCCCGGGCTTCTAATTTGCTTAGCATTAGGCGTTCCACGAAATGAAACCAATATGATTTTATCAATGTCTTTGGTCATTTCAGGAATCGCGACTTTCTTACAATGTAAAAAAGTTGGTCCGTTTGGTGCAGGCTTACTTATTGTTCAAGGTACAAGTTTTAACTTTATTGGCCCGATTATCGGTATTGGCAGTGCAATGGTTGCTGCAGGTACACCAGTCAATCAAGTTATGGCTGCTATTTTTGGTGTTGTGATTGCAGGTTCATTTATTGAAATGGGCGTATCACAAATTCTCCCATGGGTAAAAAAGCTAATTACTCCCCTTGTGACAGGTATTGTGGTACTCCTGATTGGTCTAACGCTCATTAAAGAAGGTTTGATTAGTATGGGCGGTGGTTATCAAGCCATGCAGGACCATACTTTTGCCAGTGCTGATAACCTTATAATGTCGTGTACGGTTCTTGCTATTATTATTGTCCTAAACCGTATTCGTATTGTCTGGATTAAAAGTTCAGCTATTTTAATTGCTTTAGTGATTGGCTACATTCTTGCCGGCTTTATGGGATATCTAGACTTCTCTGGTCTAAAAGATGCGCCCGTGATTCAAATTCCGACACCGATGCATTTTGGCTTAAGCTTCTCATGGGGCTTATTTATTCCAATGGCATTTATTTATTTGGTTACGTCTTTAGAAGCAATTGGTGACGTAACGGCAACCAGTAAACTATCAAACCAACCTGTAGATGGTCCTCAGTGGATGCAACGTATTAAGGGTGGTGTGTTAGTAAATGGTGCAAATTCACTACTTGCTGGCCTATTCAATACTTTCCCAAGCTCCGTGTTTGCCCAAAATAATGGTGTTATCCAATTAACTGGCGTAGCAAGTCGTTATGTAGGAATCTGGATTGCTGCTTTACTCATTTTATTAGGTCTCTTCCCTGCTGTAGCTGGGGTAATACAAGCTGTTCCACAAGCCGTATTAGGTGGAGCAGTTATGGTAATGTTCGGCGCTGTTGCTGCCTCAGGTATTAATATTCTTTCATCAATTCATTTAGACCGCCGTGCTCTTTTAATTATTGCGATTTCACTTGCATTAGGCTTGGGTGTTGCTCAGGTGCCACAAATTTTGGAGCATCTGCCAGAATTATTTAAAAATATTTTTAGTTCCGGCGTAGCAACAGGCGGTATTGCAGCATTAATTTTAAATGTTGTACTCCCAGAAACACATAAATAACCAATTTTAATTTTGATTACTGCCCAGTTTTCACTGGGCATTCTTCTTCATGAGAGATGTACATGGACCCTAGAAGTGAAGTGATATTAAGACAACAAGACTATTTAAAAGGTAGGGTCTTGTTAATTAATGCACCGAATGACGCCCTAGTCAGTCAATTACCAACTGAGATTGATGCATCAGTCTGGACATGGAATTATGCTGACTATCAGGGTTTTGTAAATGCAGGCGCAACAGCTCATTTCTCGGTTGAGTTTCCATCACAAGAATTTGATCAGGCTATAATTTTTGTTCCAAAATCAAAAGAGCTTTTAAACTATATATTGCATGTAGTGATGAGCCATCTGAAAACTGACCAATCAGTTTTTTTAGTAGGTGAAAAAAAAGGTGGTGTTGAAAGAGCTGCCAAACAACTACAAGGCTTTGGCAAAATACTTAAACTTGATAGTGCCCGACATTGTCAATTATGGCATTTAAAAATTGAGAAAATTGAAAAGATCAAACCTCTTGAAAGCTGGTTAAAAACCTATACTGTTCAAGTAAATGAGCAAGAACTTACCATTTGTGCCCTACCTGGCGTTTTCAGCCAAACTCATTTAGATGTCGGAACTGCTGTTTTACTCCCTTATCTAAATCAAGTGAAATCAGGTAGAATTGCCGACTTCGGGTGTGGAGCTGGAATTATCAGTTGCTATTTGGCAAAAGCAAATTCAAGTAATATTATCCATGCCCTAGATATTGATGCCTTCGCTTTACAGTCAACGGAAATGACTTTTAGTCGAAATGGAATAGGTTCAGACCAGTTGAGATTGCAGCCTGTTACAGGAATTGCAGACGCCCCAACAGAACTTGATGCCATTGTCAGTAATCCTCCCTTCCATCAGGGTATTCATACCAACTATGATGCAAGTGAAGGACTCTGCCAGAACGCTAAAAAACATTTAAAGGCATCAGGTGAGCTATGGATTGTAGCGAACCGTTTTTTAAACTATCCGATCTTAATTGAGAAGCACTTTGGTCAGTGTGAGATTAAAACTGATCTTCAAGGCTTTAAGGTGTTATATGCCTGTGCATAACAAACTATGTAAGGAATCTCCATGAGCGAAACACATGCTCCTGAAAAACTCCAGCGTAAGCTTGGGGCTCGTCATCTGAATATGATCGCCATTGGTGGTTCCATTGGTACAGGTCTTTTCCTTGCTTCTGGGTCAACCATTGCAAATGCAGGTCCAGGTGGGGCGTTACTCGCCTACTCCCTCATTGGTATTATGATTTACTTCTTAATGACCAGTTTAGGTGAACTTGCGACACACACACCAACATCAGGTGCTTTCTTTACCTATGGAAGTCGCTATGTCGAAGAGGGTTTTGGTTTCGCTCTAGGCTGGAACTACTGGTACAACTGGGCAATTACGGTTGCGTTTGAACTCGTTGCCGTACAGTTTATTATGAAATTCTGGTTCCCAGATGTTCCCGGATTCTATTGGAGCGCCCTTTTTCTTGTCATTATCTTTATGATTAATGCGATGACCGTAAAAGGATTTGGCGAAAGTGAATTCTGGTTCTCCATGGTTAAAGTAATTGCCATTGTTGCCTTTATTATTATTGGTATCGCCATGATTATTAAGATTATGTTGACACCAGGAGTAGCAACTTTTGGCAACTGGACTTATAAAGAGGCACCATTCGTAGGTGGTTTACAAGCCATGATTGGGGTAGCCATGATTGCCGGGTTCTCATTTCAGGGAACCGAGATGGTAGGTGTTGCAGCGGGTGAATCAAAAGATCCGAAGAAGACGATTCCGCTTGCAATTAAACAGATTTTCTGGCGAATTTTATTATTCTATATCTTGTGTATTTTCATTATCGGCACCCTTATTGCCTATGATGATCCAAACTTATTACAAGCAGCAGCAACAGAAAATATTGCTCTTTCTCCTTTCACCTTACTTTATGAAAAAGTAGGTTTTGCTTTTGCTGCAAGCTTAATGAATGCAGTAATTCTAACTGCTATTTTGTCAGCAGGTAACTCGGGCATGTACTCTTCTACCCGTATGTTATTTGATATGGCGCAACAAGGCCGTGCACCAAAATGGTTTGCAAAACTCGATAATCGTGGTGTTCCAATGAATGCGTTATATGCAACTACATTCATTGCTGCATTCTGCTTCTTAACGACTTTTATCGGAGAAAAGCAAGTCTTTAACTGGCTCCTCAATATGTCAGGAATGTGTGGTTTCATTGTCTGGTTAGGTATTGCAATTTCGCATTATCGTTTCCGTAAAGGTTATATTGCTCAAGGTTATAAATTAGAAGATCTTGCATACCGCGCTAAGTTTTTCCCATTCGCACCTTGGTTTGCCTTTATCCTCTGTTCTGTCATTATTTTAGGACAAAACTACCAAGCGGTTTTAGGCGGTAAAATTGACTGGATTGGCTTACTTTCTACTTATATCAGCTTGCCTTTATTCTTAGTAATCTGGCTTGGATACAAATGGAAAAATAAAACTAAATTAATTCCTTACGATCAAATGGATGTAAAACCAGAGCAAGATTAATACTGAGTTCAAGTAATTAATCAGCGCTTATCAAAGGTCAAAAACTTGATCTTTAGTTAAAAACAGGTAAAATGCCGTTCAGATTTTCAACGGCACTTTTTAAAAAGGAGGACATCATGCCAACACTACAAGGTAAAACACAGTAACGATTTGGCACGATGTCAGCTCACGGACAAGTGTACAAATTTAATTCACTTGTCCGAATGCTCGAATTTAAGACCTAGCATTCGCTAGGTTTTTTTATGCCTATTCGGACAATAAATAAGAGAATAATTATGGGCATACAAAAGATATTAAACGAAGAGGCACAATATGGTGTCCCCGTTAAAATTTTCACTCAAGACATAGATAGTGAAAGTATTGAACAACTCAAGAAAATGGCACAACTGCAATTTATATATTCTCATATTGCTGTTATGCCTGATGTGCATGTTGGAAAAGGTGCAACTGTAGGCAGCGTCATTCCTACTAAACATGCCATTATTCCAGCTGCAGTGGGTGTAGATATTGGCTGCGGAATGAATGCTATTCGTTTGAGCCTGAAAGCTTCACAACTTCCAGATAACTTAAGCCGCTTGCGGGACGCCATTGAACGGAAAGTGCCGGTTGGATTTGCTTTGCACAAACAAGTCAAAGCGAAAGCTTCTAGCATTATTCCACTTGAAAAACGCTTAGAACCTATTATTAAAAAGCATCCGGGTCTTGTCCGAATGCTTCGTCAGTTTGAGGCAACATGGCAAAAACAGCTGGGCACTTTAGGCGGCGGTAATCACTTTATAGAGTTATGTATTGATGAAAATCAAGATGTATGGGTGATGCTCCATTCGGGCAGCCGAGGTCTTGGTAACGTCATAGGTACTTATTTTATTGAGTTAGCCAAGAAAGAGGCACAACATCGCTTTGGGCACGTGCCTGATAAAGATTTAAGTTATTTTGCTGAAGGCTCGCAAAGCTTTAATGATTATGTAGAAGCAGTAGAGTGGGCTCAAGAATATGCTTTTGAAAATCGTAAAGAAATGATGCGATTAATATTAGAAGCAATTCGCCCTCTTCTACCTTCTTTTCAAATGACGAAAGAAGCAATCAATTGTCACCATAACTATGTGAGTCAAGAAACACACTTTGGTGAAAACCTTTTTGTTACAAGAAAAGGGGCAATTCGAGCAGGTTTAGATGAGTTAGGAATTATTCCAGGTTCTATGGGAGCACGCTCGTATATTGTTAAAGGTAAAGCAAACCCTGAATCTTTTTGTTCCTGTTCTCATGGAGCTGGCCGCAAAATGAGCCGAAGCAAAGCAAAAGTTCTTTTTAATCAGCAGGACTTGATTGAACAAACACAAGGGATTGAATGCCGTAAAGACAGTGGTGTAGTCGATGAAATTCCAAGTGCCTATAAAGATATTGATGAGGTTATAGCCAATCAAGCAGATCTCATTGAAGTCGTTCATACTCTTAAACAAGTTTTATGTATTAAAGGTTAAGACATGAAAATTAAAGAAATGCCGAAAATTAAGGTCCGTAATCAAGTAGCTCTATCCCCTCTACTTCACAAAGGTGGTATGCACGAAACAGAAAAACCTCGTGCTCAACATCGTAGAAATAGACAAGATACTAAACAGCAATTGAAGAAAGGTGTTTGGTAACTATTTTAAGTAATGATTGGAAGAGATTATGAATCAGGAGATTTACAAATGACCAAATATTTTAAAAATCGCCATAAAAAAAGCGACTCTAACGAGTCGCTTTTTTACTGTTCAAGAACTCAAATTATTGAGCTGCTGCAGGAGCTGCCGCTTCTTGACCAGGTTGAACTACTACAGTACGGCTACCAGTGATTGTCGCGAATACACGACGGTTCATAGCACGACCTTCTTTAGTTTTGTTGTCAGCAATCGGTTGATCCCAAGCGAAACCTTGAGTAGACAAACGAGAAGCGTCAACGTTGTATTCGTTTACAAGAGCTGATTTAACAGAGTTAGCACGAGCTAAAGATAAACGTTCGTTTAACTTACGTGGACCAGTGTTATCTGTGTGACCTTCGATACGTGCAGTAGCGTTAGGGTATTCAGATAATTTTTCAGCAACTTTAGCGATTTCTGGCTTGTACTGGTCTTTGATGTTTGATTTGTTAGTATCAAAGAACACACGAAGTTCCATGTTAAGGTCTTCAGTTAACTCTTGTGGTTGTGGAGCAACTGGAGTTGGTTCAACTGGAGCAACTTCTACTACAGGAGCAGCAGGCTTCAAGTGACCACCTAGAACTACGTTTAAGCCAGCAAGAGCAGTGTAGCGCCAGTATTTTTCATCAAAATCATACGTACCGCGAGCTTCTGTACGAAGAGACAAAGCATCGTTCAAGCGATAGAAAGCACCTACACCGGCATTACCGATAGTATCTTTCTTGTCTTCATAGATACCATCAAACTCAGTTTTAGTTTGACCCGCACCTAACAATACGTATGGCTTAAATTTGCTGTCATAGTTTTTAGTGATTAAATCAGAAGTTGCATAGAAGTTACCAGCAATAGTCTTCTGTTTGTACTCAGCGCCTTGAACGCCAGTACCATCAAGATCACCTTTTACTTGATTATATTCAGCTTCAAAACCTAACCAAGGTGTTAACTCAACACCCAGACCAGCACCAACAAATAAATCATCTTGCAATTCAGCATGATCAGTTAATTTATTGTTGTTGTGCTCGCTGTCTTGCCAAGTATAACCAAGCAATAATGGAGTAACTGTTACGCCAGCATTAGCAGCAGCTAATGGAGCAGCAACAAGCATAGTAGCAAGTGCAATACGACTCAATTTCATGGATATCCTCCAGAGATAACAATTGTTGTTCAAGCTCAGCCTAAATTTATTGGCCCCTGAGATATTTTTTACCCCAGTATTATTTTTAAGCTATTCACATTTGAATCATACAAACACTTGATAGACTTTCCAAGTGCTTGATAATTTTAATCAAGTAAATTATTGACAAAATTACTTACAATTTCCGTTGTAATTCGGTAATTTTTTACCCAACTAGCAAATATGAACAACTTCTTTGTTTCGCTTACCGTGATTTTACCAGTATTCTAGCCGACTGATAACCCTTATTTAATTTTGTGTTTCCTCATTATAAAAAATAATATAAATCATTGTCAGAAAACATAAAATTGCTCTATTTATACATATATTAAGGTTTTTTAATGTTTAAATCTCCTGGTTTTACTATAGTTGAGCTCACTATAACACTCGTAATTCTTGTGATTATGTCAGTTATAGCCATTCCTTTATACCATCAATTTATGGCATCTGTAGAACTAAAAAATACGCCGCGCATACTCACAATTCATATACAAAAAGCCAAATATGACGCAATTATTAGGCATAAGAATGTTGTTCTTTGTCCAAGTTCTGATCAATTGGTCTGCAATACGAATTGGGATAACCGCGTAATCAGCTTTGTAGATAATAACCGTAATCTACAGCATGATTTAAATGAAGAATTATTGACCTCTATAGATCTTAACCATCACTACGGTTCTATGAAATTACAACGTTTTGGAAAAAAACAAAATAGTATTATTTTTCAAGGTAGTTCTGGACTACCCATCGAGTCGAATGGCAGTTTTATCTATTGTTCTTATGACCAGCTTAAAAACTTTAAATTAATTCTTAGCAAAATGGGCCATGTGCGCTTAGAAGAGCTTAAAAATTGTTAGAACTCTACAGTCTAATGCAGAAGCTAACCCGTTCTTCATTTTGCAATATACTGCTTAGGTTTTAAACATTTCTTATTTTGAGATTAAGAACAATCGGAGATTACAACAATGACTGACATCGTAATTGTTAATGGTGCTCGTACTGCTATGGGTGGTTTTCAAGGATCACTATCAGGACTAACTGCTCCTGAATTAGGAGCGGTAACAATTAAAGAAGCAATCGCACGAGCAGGTTTACAGCCTACAGATGTCGAAGAAGTCATTATGGGTTGCGTACTACCAGCGGGTTTAAAGCAAGGCCCTGCTCGTCAAGCCATGCGTAAAGCAGGTTTACCTGATTCAACAGGAGCTGTGACAATTAATAAGCTTTGTGGTTCAGGTATGAAGGCGGTAATGCAAGCGGCTGATATGATTAAAGCAGGAAGTGCTGAAATTGTAGTTGCCGGTGGTATGGAGTCGATGACCAATGCACCTTATGTCTTACCCAAAGCACGTGCAGGATACCGTATGGGCCACGGTGAAATTAAAGACCATATGTTCTTTGATGGTTTAGAAGATGCTGAAACTGGTCGTTTAATGGGTTCATTTGCTCAAGATATGGCAAATACACGTGGTTATACTCGTGAGCAAATGGATGACTTTGCAATTCGCTCTTTAAAACGTGCTCAAACTGCGATTACTGAAGGCTACTTCAAAGATGAAATTGTACCTGTTACTGTTTCTACCCGTAAAGGTGATGTCATTGTCGATCAGGATGAACAACCTTTAAATGCCAAGATTGATAAAATCCCATCACTTAAACCAGCTTTTGCAAAAGACGGTACAATTACTGCTGCAAACGCGAGTTCTATTTCTGATGGTGCTTCTGCACTAGTTTTAACATCGAGTGAAGTTGCAGCACAGCGCGGCTTACAGCCACTTGCAAAAATCATAGCCACTGCGTCAAATTCTCAACATCCTTCAGAATTTACAATTGCTCCTGTTGGCGCTATTGAAAAAGTACTTAAAAAAGCAGGTTGGAATGCTCAGGACGTTGACCTTTGGGAAATTAATGAAGCTTTTGCTATGGTAACGATGTGCCCAATTGATGATTTCAAACTTGATCCAGAAAAAGTCAATATTCATGGTGGGGCATGTGCACTTGGTCACCCTGTAGGATCGACAGGCTCTCGTATTATTCTTACGCTTATTCATGCGCTTAAACGTACTGGTGGTAAAAAGGGTGTCGCTGCTCTTTGCATCGGCGGTGGTGAAGCAACAGCTGTTGCCATCGAAATTCTTTAATTAAAGCTTTTTTTAAAATCCCACTTCGGTGGGATTTTTTATGAAAAAACTACAAAAAATGACCCACAAAATCTCTTTTCCGTTTTAACTTATTCTTCTAAATGAAAACAACAATGGACAATAACAATGCAACTCAATCACTATCTCAATTTTCAAGGCCAGGCAGAGCAAGCTTTTAATTTTTATAAATCAGTATTCGGCGGTGAATTTGCCATGCTGAGCCGCTATAGCGATATGCCGCCTCATGACGGTGTCACGTTATCGGAAGCTCAAAAAAATTTAGTGCTTCATGTTTCCCTGCCGATTAACGAATACACTGTACTCATGGCATCAGATGTCATTGATCAATTCTGTACACCAAATAGTGTATTTACTCAGGGCAATAATCATTACATTGCAATTAACCTTGAAAAAGATGAGCAAGAAAAGGCAAAACAACTTTTTGATGCCTTATCTGTAAATGGCAAAATTGAAATGCCACTAGAAAAAACGTTCTGGGGCGCTTTATACGGTGCTTTTACTGATCAATTTGGTGTCAAGTGGATGGTTAACTGCCAGTTAGATACTTAAATCTTTAGCCCTTATAGAGATCTCAATGTTTCTATAAGGGCTTTAAACATCGATATTAGAGTATTGCGCAATAATCATTAAGCCGACTGTAATAAAACCAATCCCAATCCATCCTGCTACATCAATGTTTTGCCCAAGAAAAATCTTTGCGAGAAAAGCGGTCGCCAATACCCCCACCCCAGACCACAACACATATAAAATTCCAGCTTGCATATATTTCAAAGCAATAGCAGCACATGCAAAAGAGATAATATATAAAACTAGAGCAATCCCCTGAGCAGTTTTATTAACTAATCCATTGCCTTTAGCCGAATAAAAGGTTGAAAGTACATCCGTTGCAATAGCGAATATTAACCACCAAGCGCCAGGATTTATTTTTGAAATTAAAGCGAACATTTTTATTCTTCAATTCAGTTATTAAAAAAATTATTTATAAAAAAAGCTGAACCTGAGTTCAGCCTTTTCACTTAGAAGCTATTTAAGCACCAGTTTGATAACTTGCTTTTGGCACAGCTGTTGAAGCTTGATAAGGGTGAGTAAAGTCTTGCAAACCAGCAGCAGCTTCTTGCACATCTTTACCTTCTTTGATGACAAAACTATCAAAACCTGAACGTTTTAAATAATTTAAGACATCCTTAAATACATCACCTGTTGCACGTAGTTCACCTTGGAAACCTTGGCGACGTAATAATGCAGCGAATGAATAACCTCGCCCATCTCCGAAACCTGCGAACTCAATAAAAATTGCATCAAGTTCACTTAATGGAAATGTATGATCTTCTGGTGAATCGTTCACAGTCACATACAAAGCTTTTTTACCTTGAACGTTCGCCAGTTGATCGAGCTGTGCTGTTGTTAAAACAACGTCACCTTGAGGAATCACACCATCTTCAGCAATGATTTGATAAGTATTATCTGCAATCGTGCCATCTTTATAAAGCACAGGTAGAGCTGTATTAAGCATATGCACGCTCCTTAAATGGTTGAATTCCTACACGGCGATATGTATCAACAAAACGCTCACCTTCAATACGTAAATCAAGATACGTATTTAATACTTCTTCAATGACATCAGGCACGGCTTCTGCTGCAAATGATGGTCCTAAGATGTCACCAATTGAAGCATCATGGTCTGAATTACCACCTAATGTAATTTGATAGAACTCAGCGCCTTTTTTATCTACACCTAAAATACCGATGTTCCCCACATGGTGGTGGCCACAAGCATTCATACAGCCAGAAATATTTAAGTCTAAATGACCAAGATCATAAACTTTATCTAAATCTTCAAAACGGCGTGTAATCGCTTCAGCAATAGGAATTGATTTCGCATTTGCAAGTGAACAGAAATCACCACCCGGGCAGCTAATAATATCGGTAATAAAGCCGATATGCGCACGAGCCATGTTGTGTTGTTCAAGCGCTTGCCATACATCGAACAAATCTTTTTGAGGTACATCTGCTAAAGCAATGTTTTGTTCGTGAGTCGTACGAAGTTCACCAAACGTATATTTATCAGCGAGATCTGCAATGAAGTTCATTTCTTCAGTGGTCATATCGCCCGGTGCGATGCCTGCACGTTTTAAAGAGATCGTAACAATACGATAGCCCTTTACTTTATGTGCATGCGTATTGATATTGAACCATTGTTTGAATTTTGGATGCTCAGCAAATAAAGCTGTAAAGTCTTCATCTTCTAAATCTTGATAATCAAACGGCGTGAACTCTTCGTCTAATTTTTTCAAGATTTCTGGCTGAATTTTTAATGTTTCACGTGTGTGTTCAAATTCAGCTTCAACTTTCTGTGCAAATACTTCAGGCGTTAATGCTTTAACCAAGATTTTGATACGCGCCTTATACTTGTTATCACGACGGCCATGTAAGTTATAAACACGTAAAACTGCTTCTAAATAAGCAATTAAATCTTCACGTGGTAAAAACTCACGAATGACACTACCAATAATCGGAGTACGGCCTAAACCACCACCCACCATGATTTTGTAGCCCATCTCGCCTGCTTCATTACGCACGATATACACACCAATATCGTGGAATGCTGTTGCTGCACGGTCTTTTTCTTCAAGTGCAGAAACGGCAATTTTAAATTTACGTGGTAAGAATGCAAATTCCGGGTGGAATGTACTCCACTGACGAATCAATTCACATGTTGGGCGTGGATCAGCAATTTCACCTGCAACTACACCTGCATACTGGTCAGTAGTCGTGTTACGAATACAGTTACCACTGGTTTGAATGGCATGCATTTGTACAGTTGCGAGTTCAGCTAAAATTTCTGGCACATCTTCAAGTGCAGGCCAGTTTAGCTGAATATTTTGACGCGTAGATACGTGTGCATAGCCACGGTCATATTGAGTTGATACTTCAGCAATTTTACGTAATTGTTTTGAGTTCATTAAGCCATACGGCACAGCAATACGTAGCATTGGTGCATAACGTTGCACATATAAACCATTTTGCAAACGTAATGGGCGGTATTCATCTTCAGAAAGTTTGCCCGCTAAATAGCGCTCTGTCTGATCGCGGAACTGAGCAACTCGTTGATTAATCAGCTGCTGATCGAAATCGGTATATAAATACATGGCGTATGGCTAGTAGATTCATTATTAAGGCGGATAGCATAGCGAGCTTTTATTCATCAATAAAATGCTTTTTTTGCATATTTAATAACGGTTTTATTGATAAGCTTTAATCTAAATTGACATAAAAAAAGCCCAGATAAATCCGGGCTTTTTTGATAGCAAACTTTTATTTGTTATCTGGTAATGCATAAGCCACTAAATAGTCGCCCATTTTTGTACCAAATGAACCATGACCACCGGCCATAATTACAACATATTGTTTACCATTAATTTCATAAGTCATTGGTGTTGCTTGTCCACCTGCTGGTAAACGCGCTTCCCAAAGTTTCTCACCATTCGTTACGTTAAACGCACGGATGTAGTTATCTTGAGTTGCACCAACAAACATGACATTACCTGCGGTAGAAATAGAACCACCTAAACCAGGAACACCAATTTTTACAGCTGGTAACTGGAACAAGTTCGGTAAACTGTCACGAATTGTACCAATACGTTTTTTCCAAACGACTTCATGAGTTTTCAAATCTACGCCAGCAACATATCCCCAAGCAGGTTGTTTACAAGGTAAACCAAGTGGAGATAAGAATGCGCTGATTTCAACACCATAAGGTACGCCATACATTGGCTGTACACCCTGCTCAGTTCCCGCACCTTTTGCAGTTTGCGCACGGTTTGGATCAGCAGGAATTAAACGACTCACGAATGGCAGACCAATCGGGTTCATTACAGCAACTTGACGGTCAGGGTTAACTGACATACCGCCCCATTCAAACACACCTAAATTACCAGGGAAAACTAAAGTACCGTTTTCAGATGGTGGCGTATAAATACCATCGTAATTGAGGCGTTTGAATGACACACGACACATGAGCTGATCAAGCATAGTGGCACCCCACATATCTTTATCAGTCAATTTATCTTGTGGTGCCAAGTTCAAATCAGAGAATGGCTGAGTTTTTGAATAATGCTCACCTTTAGTCTGTGGTCCGCGTTTAACTGTTTGTGGAACTGGTTTCTCAGTTACAGGAACAATTGGCTGACCATTACGACGATCAAGAACAAAGGCATTACCTGTTTTGGTCAAGACATAAATTGCTGGAACAGTTTTACCAGATTTGTCTTTAATATCTGCCAAAGATGGTTGTGACGGTACGTCCATATCCCATAAATCGTGATGGGTTGTCTGGAAGTTCCAAATCAATTTACCTGTTGAAGCGTTAATCGCTAACATAGAGTTCGCATAACGTTCTTTCAACTCGGTACGGTCACCACCCCAGATATCTGGAGTACCTACACCTGTTGGAACATAAACGATATCAAGTTTGGCATCGTATGCTAAAGGTGCCCAAGCATTTGGTGAGTTATGAACAAAGGTTGTACCTTCACCTGGCATTGCATTTGGATCTGCTGCACCAGTATCAAATACCCAAAGAAGCTTACCAGTGTTTACGTCATATCCACGGATAACACCTGATGGCTCTTTATTTGAATAGTTGTCGGTAACTGAACCGGCAATAACCACTGTTGAACCAGTAACAACACCTGGAGATGTTGGGTTATAACCACCTGGATAAGCATATGGCATGAATTCTTGTAAATTCACTTCACCATTTTGACCAAAGTCAGTACATGCTTTACCTGTGTCAGCATTTACAGCAACTAAACGTCCATCATTGACTGGAACAAAGACTTTACGTGGACATTGAGTTGAAGTCGACTTTTTAGTTTGTAAGCTTGTCGCAAATTCAGTTGTGTTGTTTGCATCGTAATACATTACACCACGACAAGTTAAATGCTGGAACGATTTATCCGTTTTAAGCTTCGGATCAAAACGCCATTTTTCTTTACCTGTAGCTGGGTCAATCGCAATTAATTGCTGGTGAGCCGTACAGATAAACATGTTATTACCAATTTTAATTGGTGTAACCTGATTGGTTGTTTCGCCAGAGTCATTATCTGTTTTGAAATCACCAGTACGGAATGTCCAGGCAACTTTCAGATCTTTTACGTTCTGGTCATTAATCTGTTTCAATGGAGAATAACGTTCACCAGCTTGAGTACGACCATAAGCAGGCCAGTCGCTCTCTGCAACACCTGGAACGGCTTGAGCAGTTTCTGGTTGAGGTGTCTTGATTTCACCATTAATTTCTTGCGGATCATTGAAGATAGAATAAACCATCAACACGATTGCAATTGCTAAAGTTGAAGATAAGGCAACTTTACTTGATCCAAGGTTGTTGATTCCACGAGTTACAGCCGGAACCAATAACCATAAACCAAGAATACCTAAAATATCTAAACGTGGTGCAAGCGCCCAAAAGTCTGTTCCAACTTCCCAGACACTCCAGATAATAGTACCTAGCATTAATGCGGCATAAACCCATAAAGCAGCAGAAGCGCGCTTGTAGAGTTGCCATGCAACAATGAGAAGTAAGACTCCAGCTACAATATAGTAAATTGAACCGCCTAGTGTAGCGAGCCAAATACCTCCAATTAGCAGGAATAACGCCAATAACCCAATAATAATTACGGTAAAAGTCGTTAAACCTGATCTTGAAGAAGGTTGATTCATAAACCACCTCTTATCAATCATCATTTTTATCGGAAAGATGTGCCAAAAAACTTATAGAAAAATGACATCACCAATACGTCTAAAACAAAATTCAGGCATAAAGAAAAAAACGGAAGGTCAGGATACTTCAATCAATGATTTAGCCCTCGACAATCCGTTTTCGGAATAATTACTTAGAATGCAGTTGAGAACTTAATACCGCCTACCCAAGTGTTATCACCATTTTTTAATGCACCAACATGACGAACATATTGCACATTTGGACGAATAGTTAGCCAGTTAGTGGCATGAATACCATAGTAAAGCTCGGTATTATATTCGGTGTCGTATTCTTTGGCTTGAACATCGCTCCAATCATCATTGATATGGATACGAGCAACACCAAGTGCCAACTCATCTTGAGGACGTTGATTGAGCAAACCTTTATAGACTAAGCCTATATTTTGCATGTTATCAACTTTGTTGGTATCTGAGTCGTGGAAAGTTAGGTTCACAAACCCTGTTAAACCACGGTCAGTTTGATCAGCTGGCTGGAATAATTTCTGTTTTGCAGTTACCCAAACACCTTGCTTATGAGATGTTTTAGTTGAATCTGCAATTTCTTTGGCATCGGCAGTACTATAGTAATAACCTAAACGGTATTCACCAGGCATGCTTTGCACACCTAGTTTAGGTGACCAAACTACTTCTGCTGGAATAATTGCACCGTGAGAACCATCTGTACTTAGGTTGAAGCCTTTGCCACGTTCCAAGTTTTCAGGGTTATATTCATATACACCCACTTGTGTATATAAATCAGGTTGCAAGTTATATTTGACACGCATTGCCCATTGGCTAACTGGCCAGTTATACCACTGATCGCCTACCCAGTTACCCACTTGTGAACCACAAAGTGCCAAGTTCTGGAAATCACAGTCAAAACTATTAAAGTCTTCACCCTCACCAAAACGGCCCACTTTAACATCTAACTTCTGATCAAGGAATTTTTTCTTGATCCATAAATCTGTTAAACGCCAAGTTTGTTCACGGCCCCACACTTCTTGAACAGAACTTTGGTGCCCAGCCAATGCTGGAGAATGTTCAGAAAGCGATTGCCCATCACGATAAGTTAATGTGATTTGAGCTTCTGTATCTTGCCACCCTAAAATTTTACCTAGGTCCAAATGAGAACCTAAAGCAAGTTGCCCTGTATAAGCACTACCGTGTGTAGATGTTTGTTTGGAATCTAAAATACCGGCATATTCACCGGTATATCCAAAAGAAAAATCATAACCTTGTGCTTGCAACGCTGTACGTTGCCCGTTCCAATCACCCAACATCCAAGAACCATTTGGGTCAAATGCAGCAGCAGCTTGTGCATGCTGAACAAAAAGAGTAATTGATAAAACGGATAAACAGGAAACCATCAAAGATTTATGCGTTTTCATGTTTACGAACCTTTTATGTCTTTGTTTATAAAGGTTACGCTAATTTTATGTAAAGAAATTATTCAAAATGTTAATCAATTGATTATTCAGATAATAATTTCAATACATACTGTATAAGAAATAGCCCCTTAACCTCACCACTGCCCTTCGCCAAGTTTTTGACCTACAAAGGAATATCGCATTTGCGAACGTGAAAACTTAATTGGGCATGCAATTTGTGGTTCTGTATCTGGCGTATTATTTTGCAAAGGAACATTCACAATCCATCCACGTTGTTGTGCTAACGGTGAATTTAAAGCCTCACTTAAACTCAATACGGGTTCTACACAAACATCGAGATTTGCAAAAATTTCATGCCATTCTTTAAATGTTTTGGCTTTAATTTTTTCTTGAATGGCTTGCTTAACTTCCTGTCGATCTTGCTCATCTAATGACGCACCTTTTTGTAATAACACAGGTAAGTCTAATGCCGCAGACAAACCTGCCATAAATTGTGGTTCAAGGCTACCGATAGAAAGATAACGGCCATCTTGCGTCACATAATAGTCATAGAAAATCCCCCCATTGAGCATCCCCTGCTCGGGAGCCTGTTCAACTTGTGCAGCAAGTGTGGCAGAAGCTGCCATGCTATTTAGACTCGCAACACAGTCCGTCATGGAAATATCAATATATTGACCTATACCGCTACGGCTGCGTTCAACTACAGCAGCCAAGATCGCAATGACTGCATGTAATGAACCACCAGCAATATCGGCAACCTGAATACCAAGCGGTGGCGGACCGCTATCTTGTCGGCCGCTATACCCAGCAATACCAGCTAAAGCTAAATAATTAATGTCGTGCCCAGCCCGGTCTTTATAACTTCCAGTTTGGCCATAACCTGTAATTGAACAATAAATTAAACGCGGGTTAATTTCTGCAAGGGTGGCATAGTCCAGCCCTAAACGGCGCATGACATCTGGCCGAAACTGCTCAATCACAACATCAAACTCAGAAATCTTGGCTTTAATCAGATCAATACTTGCAGCATCTTTTAAGTCGAGAACAATCGACTGCTTATTTCGATTTAGATAACTATGTGCAGTCGCCTGCCCATTTGCATAGGGCGGCATAATCCGAATGAGGTCTGGACGTGATGGAGATTCAATATGGATGACTTCTGCCCCCATATCGGCTAAATACATTGTGGCGAAAGGTCCAGGTAAGAGCGTCGAGAAATCGAGAACTTTAAGTCCATTTAATGCAGTCGTCATCGTTTTTTTAACCACTATTATTCGAATTTTCTTTTATATTAGTTAAGCAAATATTCTAAAACAATGTCATGTTCAGCCATTTACCTTGATCATTTCGGCAATTTAACATGTAAAAAGTGCTTTTACACTGTTGTAAATCGCCAATTTATTTTTTTAGACGGTCATTTAGGTCAATTTAAAGTGAACATCAAAGAGACTGAAGGATTCAATATGAGTCGCGATACGATTAGCATCCACTTCGTGAATGCGGCTTTGACAGGCGTAAAGCGCCTTGGCATGGATGTCGAGACGTTACTTTCACATGTGGGTATCGAAGCGGAACTATTACGTCAACCTAAAGCTCGAATCTCACCAGAACAATATACCCGTTTTATAAAAATGTTATGGATGGTCACACAAGACGAACACGTTGGTTTCGATGTACAACCGCGTCGTTTGGGCACTTTTGCCATTATGTGTCAGTTGATTATTCATGCAAAAACCTTGGGCCAAGCCCTTGAACTTTCATCTCAATTTTACAAATTATTTGGTGATGAATGGTCAGTAACGCTGGAGCGTGACAAACACGAAGCACGTTTAGTACCTCTCATTCCAAAAACATTAGATCCGGATCATTTCATTACTGAAAGTATGCTCATGATCTGGCATGGATTGGCATCATGGCTGATTGAACGTCGCTTACCATTAGAACGTGTTCATTTTAGCTATCCACGTCCTGCACATGCAGATGAATATGACGCGTTATTCTTTGCGCCAGTTATGCAATTTGACGCACCGCGTACCGAAATAACCTTTGCGGCTGATTATCTTGATTTGCCAATTCGCCAAGATGAAAAAACATTAGAAGAATTCTTAAAAGCAGCCCCTGCTCAGCTTTTAGTAAAATTCAAAAACACCAATTCGTTGACTTCACGTATTCGTGAAGTACTCAAAAGCCAAATTGGTGAAGAAATGCCAACGCTCAATGACGTTGCATCAATGTTGTATTTATCTCCGCAAACTTTACGCCGCCGCCTAGCTGCCGAAGGTAAAAGCTATCAGGGCGTGAAAGACGCTTTACGCCGAGATGCTGCGATTCATTTATTACTCAATCCTGAGTTAACACTTGAAGATGTTGCTCAGCAAGTTGGTTTTAGTGAAACCAGTACATTCCACCGTGCATTTAAAAAGTGGACTGGTGTTACTCCCGGTCTATATCGCCAGCTCCATGGTTACCATTAATTCTTAAATCTCTTTAGTTTCACATTTAGCCCAAGTTCAACTTGGGCTTTTTTGTATCGCCATTGGCAAAAATCATCACCTGACTGGTGCGCTTATCGTCATTGCACTCCCTCTTAAAAACAGTACACTCAAAACACGACAAAGTTTAAGTAATAAAAAAAGGAACTGTTATGAGCGAGGCTTATATTATTGACGCCATTCGCACACCACGCGGAAAAGGAAAAAAAGACGGCTCTCTTTACGAAGTAAAACCAATCACATTACTCACCACTCTATTAAACGAATTACAGCAACGCCATCAACTCGATACATCTAAAGTAGATGATATTGTTCTGGGCTGCGTCACACCAATTGGTGATCAGGGCGGTGATATTGCCAAAACAGCAGCGATTGCAGCGGGCTGGAATGATGATGTTGCAGGTGTGCAAATTAACCGCTTTTGTGCTTCAGGTTTAGAAGCGGTCAACATGGCAGCCATGAAAGTTCGTTCTGGTTGGGAAGATTTAGTAGTTGCTGGTGGCGTTGAATCAATGTCACGTATCCCAATGGGTTCTGATGGCGGACCGTGGGCGTTAGATCCGGAAACCAACCTTAAATCATCTTTTGTTCCACAAGGTGTCGGCGCTGACCTCATTGCAACCTTAGATGGCTATAGCCGAGAAGATGTTGATAATTTTGCCGTAAAGTCACAACAAAAAGCAGCGGCAGCTCAAGCAAATGGTTATTTCGATCAATCAGTTGTGCCAGTCAAAGATCACGCAGGTGTTGTGATTTTAGAAAAAGATGAATTTATTAAAGGCAATACCACACTTGAAGGGTTAGCAAAGCTCAACCCAAGTTTTGAAATGATGGGGCAAATGGGCTTTGATGCTGTTGCCCTGCAAAAATATCCAGAAGCACAAAAAGTAAATCATGTTCATCATGCCGGTAACTCATCAGGTATTGTCGATGGAGCAGCTCTTGTTTTACTGGCTTCAGAAAAAGCAGTGAAAGAACAAAACTTAAAACCACGCGCTAAAGTTTTGGCGACTGCATTAGTCGGTACTGATCCAACCATTATGCTGACTGGCCCTGCCCCTGCCGCACGCAAAGCTTTGGAAAAAGCTGGTTTAACAATTGATGATATTGACCTATTTGAAGTCAACGAAGCATTTGCAGCTGTCGTGATGCGTTTTATTAATGAGCTCAATGTGCCTGCTGAAAAAGTCAACGTAAATGGCGGTGCGATTGCTTTAGGTCATCCCTTAGGGGCAACTGGTGCCATGATTTTGGGTACATTACTTGATGAGCTTGAACGTCAAAATAAAAAACGCGGTTTAGCAACGCTCTGTGTCGGCGGTGGTATGGGTATTGCCACCATTATTGAACGTGTATAAAAATTTAGGGATATATAAAGATGAGTGCAATTCAATACGAAAAAAATGCCGACAATATTGTCATCTTGACACTTGATTCAACTGGTCAGTCTGCAAATACCATGAATGCAGAATTTCGTGACTCGCTTGATGAGGTCACCCAGAAACTTAAAGCAGAATCAGAACTTTCAGGTGTTATTTTTCGCTCAGCAAAAAAAACTTTCTTTGCTGGTGGTGATTTAGATGAACTGATTCAAGTTCAACCTGAGCATGCAACTGACTTTTTCAATATGGTTGAGAAGTTAAAAGGTCATCTAAGAACGATTGAAACACTAGGAGTTCCAGTTGTTGCAGCATTAAATGGCACGGCACTGGGCGGAGGATGGGAAATCGCATTAAGTTGCCATCACCGTATTGCAATCAATGACCCGAAAAGTAAATTTGGCCTACCAGAAGTTACCTTAGGTTTACTACCGGGCGGCGGTGGTATTGTACGTATGGTTCGTCTGCTTGGTCTTCAAAATGCGTTCCCATTTTTAATGGAAGGCAAACAGTTCGGTGTCGATAAAGCAAAATCTTTAGGCTTAATTCATGACACAGCTGAAAATGAACAAGAACTTTTAGATAAAGCGATTGCTTGGATCAAAGCCAATCCAAAATCTCAACAGCCTTTTGATGTGAAGGGTTATAAAATTCCGGGTGGCGATCCAAAAACTCCGGCAGTTGCACAAGTTCTCGCTATTGCACCAGCCATGCTAAAAGACAAAACCAAGGGCTGCTATCCTGCTCCTGAAGCGATTATGGCTGCCGCAGTTGAAGGTGCTCAAGTTGATGTCGATACCGCCTTGCGCATCGAGTCTCGCTACTTTACTCAACTAGCAACAGGCCAAATTTCTAAAAATATGATTGGCACTTTCTGGCATGGTCTAAATGCAATTAAGTCTGGTGCAAGCCGTCCTGCCGATATTGCAAAATGGCAAGCCACTAAAGTGGGCGTGTTGGGTGCGGGCATGATGGGTGCCGGTATTGCCTACGCCACTGCAATTAAAGGCATTCCTGTTATCCTTAAAGATGTATCTGTTGAAAATGCTGAAAAAGGCAAAGCATATTCACAAAAGCTCTTAGATAAACGTGTTTCACAAGGTCGCATGACGGCAGAAAAACGTGATCAGATTTTATCGCTCATTACGGCCACAGCTTCTGCTGAAGACTTACAAGGTTGTGACCTGATTATTGAAGCCGTATTTGAAAACCAAGAGCTCAAAGCGAAAGTCACTCAAGAAGCCGAACAATACTTAGCGCCTAATGGTGTAATGGCATCAAATACATCCACCCTACCGATTACAGGTTTAGCGCAAGCAAGTAAGGATGATAAAGCATTTATTGGCCTGCATTTCTTTAGCCCTGTCGACAAAATGCAGTTGGTTGAGATTATTAAAGGTAAAAATACCTCCGCAGAGACACTTGCTAAAGCCTACGACTTTGTACAGCAAATTGGAAAAACGCCAATCGTTGTCAATGATAGCCGTGGCTTCTTTACCAGTCGTGTGTTTGGTACTTTTATTCAAGAAGGTATGCGCTTACTTGCAGAAGGCGTCCATCCAGCGCGTATTGAAATGGCAGCACTGAAAGCTGGCATGCCGGTAGGACCACTTGCGATTCAAGATGAAGTGTCTTTAACTTTAACGGAGCATGTTGCAAGTGAAACGCGTAAGGCACTACAAGCCGAAGGCAAAGAGCTACCGAAAACACCGGTAGATGAAGTGATTCATACCATGATTCATGAATTAAACCGTAAAGGTAAAGCTGCTGGCGCAGGTTTTTATGATTATCCTGAAAATGGTAAAAAGCACCTATGGGAAGGCTTAAACCGTTGGCAAAAAGATCATGATATCTCCGAGCAAGATATGATTGACCGTATTTTGTTTGTACAAGCCTTAGATACCCTACGTTGTTACGAAGAAGGGGTATTAGAGTCAGTGATTGATGCCAATGTCGGTTCTATTTTTGGAATTGGTTATGCCCCGTGGACGGGAGGAGCGATTCAATTCTTAAATCAATATGGGATTGATAAAGCACAAAAACGTGCCGAAGAGTTGGCTGCCAAATATGGTGAGCGCTTCACGCCCCCAACGTTACTAAAAACTAAAGCTGAGCAGAAGCAAAATATTCAATAAGTTAGCGCTCTTGAATATTTAAAAATTGCATAAACCTTACCCATATAAATATATTTTATTTATATGGGTTTTTCTTTATGACCTTTAAGATTTCAGCCTTATACCTAAATATGCTATAAATAGACTTCATTTCTGTGCTTCTACAGCACATTCGAGATATCCTTATGTCCGATAAAAATTCTTCCGAATCAGCAATTTTAGGCTGGAAATTTGTTCTAATCGTCGGTGTTTTAAGTGCGATCTTCCTTGGCTTTTTCTATTTAGCAATGAGTAATGAGCCTGACTATATGCCAGGAGCACAACGCAAAGCTCAACAGCATGAAATGCAGCAAAAAGCTGAGAAATCAACAGATCAGCAAACTCAGCATGACAATATGCCTGAAATGGACATGCAAGAACATCAGCATTCACATCAGTAATCAGATATTTTTCAAATGACAGATTTTTCTCGCAATGCACTGGTTGTAGAAGGTGGAGGCATGCGTGGTGCCTTTACCAGTGGTGTACTTGATGCTTTTCTACAACAGCAGTTCAACCCTTTTGATCTATACGTGGGCGTATCTTCTGGTTCGACCAATGTAGCTAACTACCTGGCAGGCCAACAGGGTCGCACCTTAACCTTCTATATTGATCATTCACTACGTCCTGAATTTATCGATTACAAACGCTTCTTTAAAGGCGGTGATTTACTCGATTTAAAATGGATGTGGGAAATTGGCGAGCAAGAACATCCTCTCGATCAACAGAGCCTTTTTGCCAAAAATCCAGATTTTTATATGGTATTGACGCATGCTAAAACTGGTCATGCTGAGTATCTTCGTGCTGGTAAAGATAATTTGCTAAATGCACTGCGTGCTTCTAGCTCAATTCCGGTTTTAACTCGTCATCCCGTCGATATTATGGGTGAACCCTACTTTGATGGCGGCGTTGCAGATGCTCTACCCGTTCGCTGGGCGGCTCAGCAAAGTGGTGTCAAAAAGCTATTAGTTTTACGTACTCGTCCGAAGAACTATTTTAAAGCCAGTAGCCGAGGCGACCAATTCCTTGCGAAATATGCTTTTAAACACCATTACGGTTTTGCAAATAGTTTGCGTAACCGCTGTGCCCGTTATAATGCTTCAGTTGAATTTGTTCGTAGCAGTAACCCAGAACAGCAAATTTTAGAGGTATGTCCACCGCCTCTTAAAAATATGGCAGGGCGTTTAACGACAAATCCGAAAAAGCTTCGTTACAGTTATGAAGTTGGTTTGGAAACAGGCTTACAGGCCATCGAAAACTGGAATGCGATGAAGTAGTTCAAAGTTGAGATTTCTAAAAAGGAATCTCAACTTAACGCTAAAGTCATATCAATATGTGGAATACCACAGTCTTGGTAAACTTCACCCTGCACTTTGAAACCTAAAGCTTCGTAAAAAGCCGTCACATAGGTTTGCGCGGAAAGCTTTAAATAAGGCAATTTATGTTGGCTCGCATATTCAATAATATGCTGCATTAGAATTTTACCTATACCCTGCTTTCGATAAAGCATTAAAACAGCAACACGCCCTACGCTATGCTGTGGCAACAAACGTGCTGTAGCGATAGGCTGCTCTTTGTCATACACCATAAAGTGCACAGCAGTGCTGTCAAAATCATCCCATTCATCTTCGGGTTCAATGCCTTGCTCTTGAATAAAGACTTGTTCACGGATGTATTTCGCATCTTCCTCAAACTGCGTCCAACTACCCGCTATAACTTTATACATCCACTCACCTTCCTAGCATTTGCAGCCAATATTTTCGATCGGCAACTGGTCTTGTAATAACAATTCCAATGTCTGTTTTTTAATTCCATACATTTCTTTCAATGCTTGAATTTGAGCCATAATCTTGGTATCAGGTTGTGTCACGTTTTTGCGTTTAGTCGCCAAAATCATTTTATTTTTACTGGTGTGTTCAAGCGATACAAACTCAAAAACTTTAGTTTCATAACCATATGCTTTTAAAAGTAACGCACGTAAGGTATCGGTCAACATCTCGGCTTGTTGTCCCGCATGAATACCAAACTGTAGCATGGGTTGTAAAACTTCAGGACTATGTAGTTGTGGACGCAACTCTTTATGACAGCATGGCGCGCACATAATCATCGAAGCATTTAAGCGAATTCCAGTATGGATAGCAAAGTCAGTCGCAATATCACAAGCATGTAAAGCAATCATAACGTCCAGCTTTTCCGGCTGATAACTACGAACGTCACCTTCAAAAAAGTCTAAATGATTAAAATGTACTTTTTCTGCAACGTTCTGGCAAAACTCCACTAAGTTACGGCGCAGCTCTACACCAGTAATGAGCGGAACCTTTTGTTGTTCTTGTAAATAATCATACAAAGCAAAAGTTAAATAACCTTTTCCTGAACCAAAATCGACAATATTTAACTCTTTTTGCTCAGCATCAATTTGTTCGTATGCACTCGCAAAAATTTCGATAAATTTATTAATCTGCTTCCATTTACGAGCCATGCTTGGAATGATTTGAGCTTTCTCATCGGTAATGCCAAGCTCTTTTAAAAATGCACTACCCTGCTGTACATAACGCTGTTTCTCACGATCATGTGCTTGTACAGTTGGAGCGGTAGTCACGCTGTGTTTTTTACCCATATTAAGCATGGCTTTTTTCTTATTTTTTTTAAGCTGGATTTCTTGATGAGTGGAAAATAAATTCGCTTGTTTACATTGCGTAATCAGCACTGCAATCTGTTCTAAGCCATCTTCGAATGAATAATTTTTAGTCACATCTTGGGTGGTATGATGATATAGCGCGGAAAGTTGTTTTTTTCCATGTAGCTCCACAACACGGAAAGTAATTTTTTCCAGCTGTGTCAACTCTCCTTTATATTGGCTCAAAATCAAACGCTCAAAAGTCTGCTGATCAAGCATTTGTTTGATTTCATGAAAGAATTGCTGTTCTTGCTCAAAGGAGAAAACCGACACTGATATACCTAAAAAATGGTGACTCATATAAAGTGAAAGTTTAAAGGGTATAGGATTAAAAATAAAATAACTTTACGACTGTTTTGTATTTCTATACATTTGTATTTTTAATCAAAAAATAAACTTATGAGTAAATCGGTGTTAGAAACCTACGACCCAAAAGAAGAACTTTTTAATGCCTACAGCCATGGCGCTGGTGTGGTTATGGCAGTAATTGCCTCTGTCTTTTTAATTATAAAAGGATCTTATCTTTCCACTGCCCAGTGGATAGGTTTATGGGTATATGCTTTTAGCTTAATTCTCGTGTTTACTAGTTCGACTCTCTATCATTTTGCACAAACACAAAATTTACGTTACTGGTATAAAAAACTCGATCACACGGCTATTTATTATTTAATTGCTGGAACATATACCCCGTTCTTAAGCATTGCTATACCTACACAAAAAGCTCATATTTTACTTATTGCGCTCTGGAGCATTGCTGCAATTGGTACACTTTTCAAGTTAGTTTTTATTCACCGTTTTCAGAAAATTTCGCTACTTGCTTATGTCCTTATGGGTTGGCTTGCCGTTTTTGTAATGGATGATATGCGAACCTATTTAAGCAAAGATACTTTGATGTTATTGATTACTGGAGGTTTAGCTTACACCGTTGGAGCATTGTTTTACGCGTTAAAAAAGGTAAGATATACCCATGCGATATGGCATATTTTTGTGCTTTTAGGTGCAGGTGCACACTTTCTTGCTATCTATTGGTACGTTGTTTAGTCCATTTTTCACTCATATTCAGTGATCCTGAAAGAGTCATGGATGATGTTCTTTCACGCTATTCTTTTAAGAAAAATATGCCTTTAAAGAGAATAGTAAATTAAAAATAAATTTTAACTGATATAAGGACTTATATGGAGTCAACCTCTGCGACTGCTGCTCCTGTAGTAGCCACCAATTCGAAAACACGGGTTTTGTTTGCAAGTTTAGTCGGTACAACCATTGAGTTCTTCGACTTTTATATCTATGCAACTGCTGCCGTTATCATTTTTCCACACCTATTTTTCCCTGCCAGTAGTGGTAGTGCCGCAGTCTTACAATCACTTGCAACTTTTGCAATCGCCTTTATTGCCCGTCCTATCGGTGCAGCACTATTTGGGCATTTAGGAGATCGTATAGGTCGTAAAGCAACATTGGTGGCAGCATTGCTCACTATGGGTATCTCAACCGTATGTATTGGCTTATTACCAACCTATGCTCAGATTGGAATTGTCGCGCCTTTATTGCTCGCCTTATGTCGTTTAGGACAAGGCTTAGGCTTAGGTGGTGAATGGAGTGGTGCTGTTTTACTTGCTACAGAAAATGCGCCTGAAGGCAAACGTGCATGGTATGGCATGTTCCCTCAACTTGGCGCACCTATCGGTTTTATTTTAGCAACTGGTTCTTTTTTACTTCTAAGTGCTGCTATTCCTGAGCAAGCATTCATGCAATGGGGCTGGCGTATTCCTTTTATTGCAAGTGCTGTCTTGGTTATTGTTGGCTTATACATTCGTTTAAAACTTCATGAGACCCCTGCTTTCCAGAAGGTTTTAGATAAGCAAAAAGAAGTTAATATTCCATTTAAAGAAGTGGTGACAAAACACACGGGCAAACTTATTCTCGGTACAATTGCAGCAATCTGTACCTTCGTTGTGTTTTATTTAACTACAGTATTCGCACTTAACTGGGGAACAACCAAACTAGGCTATGCGCGTGGTGAGTTCTTAGAACTTCAACTGTTTGCAACCCTTTGCTTTGCAGCCTTTATCCCTCTTTCTGCCATTTTTGCAGAAAAATTTGGCCGTAAAGCTACTTCTATTGGTGTATGTATTGCTGCTGCAATTTTCGGACTGTTTTTCTCTAGTATGTTAGAGTCTGGAAACACACTCATTGTATTTTTGTTCTTGTGTACTGGCTTATCAATTATGGGCTTGACCTATGGTCCAATTGGTACTGTCCTTTCAGAAATTTTCCCAACCTCAGTACGTTATACGGGTTCAGCTTTAACGTTTAACTTGGCTGGTATTTTTGGTGCTTCTTTTGCACCGCTTATTGCAACTAAACTTGCTGAAACATATGGTTTATATGCAGTTGGTTATTATCTTACAGCAGCATCACTTTTATCATTAATCGCGTTTTTATTAATACGCGAAACAAAAAATGTAGATGTAAATAATCAGATTTAAATATTTTCAAACACCCTGATATAAAAAAGCCGGTTCAAAATTGACCGGCTTTTTTATATAGAACTTAGTTCAATGAGGCAGGATTTGCAGGTGTAACACTGTTTGGTATAGCTGGGGTAGTTACATTATTCGCTGCAACTGCTGCCGCACCAGCAACAGCAGCTTCACCAATTAATGCAACTTTTGCTTTTTCTTGGCTCTTTGGAGATAGAGCTGGGTTACTTGCAACAATACGGTTAATATTTGCAGAGTTTGCTGGAGCGATCGCAGCAGTTTGTAAAATGATTGGGCGATTACCCGTATTACCCAATGTGTAACGAATACCTGTACGAGGGCTAATCACCGTCGTATTTTCTTGTTTCACTACAGCCTGAGCCGAAGTTGGGCCTTTTGCCGCAAGTACTTTATCAACCGTTGTGGTTTGAGGGGCTGAAGCTGTTTCTGCTGCGAAAACAAAACTTGGCACAGCAAGAACAGTTAAAAATAAAGGTTGTAATACTTTTTTCATTGTCTTTCCAACATACACTCTGGATGAGAAGTAAATAGCATTTAATGCTTAAAACTGCAAACATTATTCACAGGCTTACTACAAACGAAAAAAAAGCAGAACAAACGTTCTGCTTTTTTTATAACACAAATTAAATTTTGCCGTGACACTGTTTATATTTCAAACCAGAACCACATGGACATGGAGCATTACGACTTTCAGGTACAGGGAACGTTTGTTGTTCAATAGCCGACTCATTAAGTACTTCTTGAGAAGCGGTCACTTCACCTGTTAATCCATCCACATCATCATGTTCAAAAGAAAGCTTCATTGCTTCTGCTTGTTGCTGCTGTTGAGCTTCCATTTCTGCAAGCTCTTCTGGTGTTGGGATATGTACGCGAGACAGATCAGTTACAACATCAGTTTTAATTACACCCAGCATGTTCACGAACAAGTTAAATGCTTCTTTTTTATATTCCTGCTCAGGATTTTTTTGCGCATAGCCACGTAAGTGGATACCTTGACGTAAATAATCCATTGCAGCCAAATGATCTTTCCAATGGCGATCAAGAGAATTTAAAACGAAATGACGCTCAAGCATTGCTGCCGATTCATCACCCATTTGTGCACGGCGCTGACGATAACGCGCAATTACTTCATCACTGATGCGTTCAACCAAGCCTTCTTCATCAAGACGTCGATCTTGTTCTAGCCATTCTTGAACTGGTAGCTCAATACCCAAATCAATACGTAAGGCATTTTCTAAACCTTCCACATCCCATTGGTCATGAATTGACTCTGGTGGAATAAAGTTAGCAATCATCGCCTGCATTACTTCACGATGCATTTCTTCAACGTATTCTTGTAAAGTATTTTCAGCTAAGATTTCGTCGCGTTGTGAATAAATGATCTTACGTTGTTCATTATTCACATCATCATATTTAAGTAAGTTTTTACGAATATCGAAGTTACGTGCTTCAACTTTACGCTGCGCGTTTTCGATAGAACGGCTTACCATTTTGTGTTCAATCGCTTCATCTTCTTTAAGCCCCATTGCACGCATCATGGCAACGACACGATCGCCTGCGAAAATACGCATGAGGTCATCTTCAAGAGATAAATAGAAACGAGAAACACCAGGGTCACCCTGACGGCCCGCACGACCACGTAACTGGTTGTCAATACGGCGTGATTCATGGCGTTCAGAACCAATAATGTGTAAGCCACCTGCTTGCAATACATCTTCATGGTCCTGCTCCCATTGCGCTTTTAGACGCGCTTCATCTTCAGGGGTAGGATTTTCAAGTTTGGCAAGTTTCGCTTTCCAGTTACCCCCTAGGATAATATCTGTACCACGACCGGCCATGTTTGTTGCGATTGTTACTGCATTCGGGCTACCTGCCTGAGCAATAATGTCTGCTTCACGCTCATGTTGTTTTGCGTTCAAAACCTCATGATGAATACCAGCTTGCTTCAATTTAGACGATAGAATTTCACTGGCTTCAATCGTTGCCGTACCAATAAGAATCGGTGCAACACCCTGCTGACGAATATTCATAATTTCTTGAATAATCGCGTTATATTTACCATTACGGTTTAAATAGATTAAATCGTTCTGGTCATTACGAATCATAGGTCGGTGTGTCGGAATAATAACGACGTCCAGACCATAAATTTCTTTCATTTCCGCAGCTTCAGTATCGGCAGTACCTGTCATACCTGAAAGCTTTTTATAAAGACGGAAATAGTTCTGGAAAGTAGTTGTTGCTAAAGTCTGGTTTTCAGGTTGAATAGCCAAACCTTCTTTCGCTTCAACTGCTTGGTGTAAGCCTTCTGACCAACGACGGCCCGGCATAGTACGGCCAGTATGCTCATCAACAATAATGACTTCACCGTCATGAATAATATAGTGAACGTCGCGTTGGAATAGGAAGTGCGCACGAATAGCCGCAGAAACATGGTGAACGAGGTTTAGATTTGTAGCTGAATATAAGCTTTCGCCTTCCGCTAACAAACCCATTTGAATAAGTTCTTGTTCTACAGTTTCATAACCAATTTCAGTCATTTCAACTGAACGCTGCTTTTCATCAATCCAGAAATGTCCGCCATCGGCAACTTTTTCTTCTTTTTGCGGGCGTAATTTTGGTGGAATCGTATTGATTGCAGTATAGAGGTGTGAAGAATCTTCACTTTGACCAGAAATAATTAATGGTGTACGCGCCTCATCAATCAAGATTGAGTCGACTTCATCGATAATGGCATAGTGCAAACCACGTTGTTTCTTCTCTGCTAAAGAAAACACCATGTTGTCACGCAAGTAGTCAAAACCAAATTCGTTATTGGTACCATAGGTAATATCAGCTAGATAAGCAGCTGCTTTTTCTGCTGGTTCTTGCATTGAATAAATTGTACCAATGCTTAGACCTAAAAATTCAAATAAAGGACGGTTTAACTCAGCATCACGTTGTGCCAAGTAATCGTTTACAGTAATTACATGAACGCCTTCACCACTTAATGCATTTAAATAACACGCTAAAGTACCCATAAGGGTTTTACCTTCACCGGTACGCATTTCGGCAATTTTGCCTTCATGTAAGGTAATACCACCAATTAACTGGACATCGTAGTGGCGCATGCCCATTACACGTTTTGCTGCCTCACGACAAACTGCAAACGCCTCAGGGAGTAACTTATCTAAACTTTCGCCATTGTTATAACGTTGTTTGAATTCTGGAGTTTTTGCAGATAAGTCTGCATCGCTTAAAGCTGATATCGTCGGCTCGAGCGCATTGATTTGCTCAACAATTTTGCGCATGCGTTTGAGTTCACGCTCATTTTTTGTACCGAAGATACCTCCGATCAGACTTGCCAACATGGATAAACTCTCTAAATCTTGCTTGGTCAAATGAATAAATTTTTTCTCAGTCGTTTATTATGGTGTCAGAAATTTGAAGTACAAGGGGTTTGCACAAAACCCATAAAAAAAATCTGATCATTAGACAAATGGTTTTACCCATTTTCTAAGCCCCTTTAAAGCATCTGACACCTAAAAACTCGACATTAATGCTCATCTATTGAGCACAACTTCCGAGAAATCTAATTTAGCAAATTTATCTTAAAGTTACATTGATTCAGCCCATAAATTCATGTGTTTTGGTCATATATATTTACACTTATATAAAAAGTTCATAATAAAATATAAAAACAATAATTTTAATAATAAATAAATTGCGGCATAGTCATTTCAACATATAACAAATTTTAAGCAATCGAGGATTTATCATGACATTACGATTAGGCGACACAGCCCCTGATTTTCAACAAGAATCAAGCGAAGGCACTATTAATTTTTATGATTTTCTAGGTGATAGTTGGGGCATTTTATTTTCACACCCGGCCGACTATACGCCAGTATGTACAACTGAATTGGGTTATACAGCAAAACTAAAAGATGAATTTGAAAAACGTAATGTTAAAGCAATTGCTTTATCTGTAGATGATGTTGAGTCCCACAAAGGCTGGATTAATGACATTAATGAAACTCAAAATACAACAGTCAATTTTCCAATTATTGCTGACAAAGACCGCAAAGTATCTGAGCTATACGGTTTTATTCATCCGAATGCCAGTGAAACCCTTACTGTTCGTTCTTTAGTGATTATTGACCCAAATAAAAAAGTTCGTCTAATCATCACCTACCCTGCTTCGACTGGTCGTAATTTTAATGAAGTCCTACGTGTTGTTGACTCATTACAATTAACCGATAAGCATAAAGTGGCTACACCAGCAAACTGGCAACAAGGGGAAGATGTTGTCATTGTCCCTTCTTTAAAAGATGAAGAGGAAATTAAACAACGCTTCCCTAAAGGTTATACTGCGGTGAAACCTTATTTACGCCTCACACCACAGCCTGAGCAAGATTAAAGCCTTTAACAAGGCTTTAATCGAAGCGCAAGACAAACGCAGTGCGTAGGCAAGCATCTGAAAAGTTGACTACAAGACAAGCAAAGTGCGTAGGCAAATATTAAAAAAATTCTAAGTCAGCCAGCTCATGTAAGTGAGCAAATATTTCCATCTCAAAAGCTATCTTACCCGATGGCTTTTTTTACATTAATGAATACACATGGTTTTTACTGTTGAGATCAGTTATAACTTCCCAAGAGTTTGTGCAAAAAACAAAAATCATGATCCATAAAATTCATCATTTAAAATGCGGCAGTATGTGCCCTGTATGTGCACCTTTATTTGGGCAGAAAGGCTGGAAAGCTGAAATTGTTTGTCATTGTCTTTTGGTAGAAACTGATCGAGGCCTTGTACTGATTGATACCGGATTTGGCCTACAAGATTATCTACACATGCAACAGCGCCTTGGTTCTTTAGTCAAACGGTTGGGGAAAATTGAACCGAATCTTGAGTTCAGTGCTATCCAACAAATTCAGAAACTGGGTTTCCATCCTAAAGATATACAGCACATTTTTGTGACTCACCTCGACTTTGACCATGCAGGCGGAATTTCAGATTTTCCCCACGCCACTGTCCATGTGCTAGCCACTGAATACAATGCTGCGCAACTGCCTAATTTTAAAGGTAAGCTTCGTTATAGAACTAATCAATATAAACAACATCGGTACTGGAACTTTGTTGAGTATCAACAAGGTGAAAAATGGTTTAACCTTGAAAAAGTAAAAGGTTTCCCCCTATTTCAAGATGAAATTTTAATGGTGCCATTATTGGGCCATTCTGCCGGACATTGTGGTATTGCGATAAAACAACAAAATCAATGGTTATTATTTTGTGGAGATGCTTACTACTCACACCTAGAGCTAAATCCAGCAAATAAATTAAGATCTCTTAGCCTTCTAGAAAAGACATTTGCAGAAGACAATGAAAAGCGTCTTATTAACCTAAAAAAATTACAGCATCTGGCTCAACATGAGCCAACGATTGAGATCATTTGTGCACATGACCCCCATGAGCTTCGGCGGTACCAAACATGAAAAAATTTTCGCTCATTGCATTTGCGGTCTGTTTAAGCCTTCAAGGATGTATGCAACACGAAAGTATTGCCCATGAGCACAGACCTCACGATTGGGGATCCTTAATTTCTCAAACTCATAATTTTTATCAAATTAGCAATGATGTTTTCCGGAGTGAACAGCCCGATGCAGCAATGATTCCTGAATTAAAACACCATCAAATTGGGACTGTTATTAACTTAAGAGCCAAAGCATCAGATGATTTAGTCTTTAAAAATGAAAACTTTAATCTTGTTCATATTCCGATTAATACATGGGCAATTGATCGACAAGATTTATTAGAAGTTATGCAGCAAATCCAACTTGCCAAGCAAAATAATCAACGTGTTTTACTACATTGCTATCATGGTTCAGACCGTACAGGGGCCAGCGTCGCCATGTATCGAATTATTTTTGAAAACTGGGCAATTGATGATGCAGTGAAAGAAATGAAACAAGGGGGTTATGGTTATCATATTATTTGGAAGAATATTGACCGTTTATTTACCCCTGAAAATGTAAAATGGATTCAACAGCAACTGTCGAATCCATCTTAATTAGATTTCAGAATAAAATTTAATCTGACTTACGCTGATCTAAAGGCACCCAGTCAATCACCCAAGCTGACTTCATATTTAAACTGGCGTCAGAAGTAATTTTCTTACGTGTAGTATCTGCCGTATCTCTATCTTTTGCAGGACCAACCATAATACGGATACCTTTACTGGTTGGGCTCGTCGTGACCTTATAGCCTTTTGCACGTAATTTAGAGACTACAGCGTCTGCATTTGCTTGGTTAGCAGCCAATGCAACCTGTACCATCCATTTTTTATCACCATTTTCAAGCAACTCACGTGCTTTCTCTGCTTCAGCTTTTTTCTCGGCCTCTGCCTTACGTTTCGCTTCAGCTGCTTTCTTGTCTGCTTCTGCTTGACGTTTCGCTTCAGCAGCCTTTTTGTCAGCTTCTGCTTGGCGCTTCACCTCTGCTGCTTTCTTATCCGCTTCTGCCTGACGTTTCGCTTCAGCTGCTTTTTTATCTGCTTCTGCTTGGCGTTTAGCCTCTGCTGCTTTCTTGTCTGCTTCTGCCTGACGTTTTGCCTCAGCCGCTTTCTTATCCGCCTCAGCTAAGCGTTTCGCTTCAGCAGCTTTTTTATCTGCATCCGCTTTAGCCGGATCTACTGACTTTTTTGTATCAGTTTGCTGCCCTTTTGCCTTATTCTCACTACCCGCGACTTCAGGAGGAATATTATCGGAACTTTCTTGTGCAGCAGCTCGGCGAGCATTAATCGCGGCATATTCAGCAGCAGCTTTACGAGCCGCATCCGCTTCTGCCTGTTGTTGCATTGCCAAGAATTCGGCAGCACGAGCCTCTTGTTCTGCTACAGCTTTTTCACGAGAACGGCGCTGTTCTTCAAGAAGACGTTTTTCTGTTTCAACATCAACTGCAAGTGGCTGTAGCTGTACCATCTGCCCTTCTTGTGCTGATTGCTTTGGCTTAGCTTGTAATTTCGGTGATGTTGAAGTTTGGGGTTGAACATCTACCTGTTTTATTTCTTCATTTCCTTTTAGAAGTAATGCTGCCAATAAAACACCACCACCTAATAAAACAACGCCACCCATCCAGCGTTGTTTGTTATTCATTGACATTCTTCCAAATACTCCCAAATCGCTTCTAAAGTATGAAACGAACCACAGGCTAAAATCAGCTGATTGTTATTTGTTTGCTCAAGCGCTGATTTAAAAGCCTCTTTGATATTGCCAAATTGTTGTATTGTCTGGCCTTGCAGGGCGTCATTCAATTGCTGAATCGGTGCAGCACGCGGCACATTCAACTCAGCAATTTTCCAATGTAAAACAGTAGGTTTCAACAAATCGACTACTGATTTTATATCTTTATCTGCCAGCATTGAAAATACTGCGACAACTTCTGTGTACTGTTTATTGTATTCTAAGAAATTTCGCAATTGCTTTAACAAAAATTCAACACCATGAGGATTATGTCCGGCATCAAAAATAATGGTTTTTCCATTAACTTGGCGCACTTCGAAGCGTCCAGCCAAGCGGGCATTTGTAATGCCCTCCTCTAGCGCTAGTTGCGAGATTTCAAGTCCGCTATTTAATACGACCGCAACTGCTCCTGCAATATTCTCAATTGCAAGTGTACCTAGCGGCAACCTTAAAGTGGTTCCTTCACTTGCAAAATACCAATGTTTTCCATCATCGGCGAGTTTATAAAAATAATCTCTATTAATCGCGTATAGCGTGGCTTGTGAGCTATTTGCCTTATCTTGAATCGCTTGAGGCAAAGATTGCTCACCTGCAAAAATGACAGGAATATGAGGTCGGATAATACCTGCTTTTTCAAAAGCAATTTTTTCGATGGTATCACCTAACCAATCTGTATGGTCAAGACCAATATTGGTAATCACGGCGATATTAGGGTCAATGACGTTGACAACATCAAGACGCCCACCTAAACCGACTTCAAGAACCCATACATCGCATTGTTGCTGTTTAAAAATAACAAAAGCAGCCAAAGTGGTTGCTTCAAAAAAAGATAGGCTTAAATCACACTCGCGACGAGCCTGATCAACTTGTACAAAAGCATCAATCAGGCTTTGGTCATCAACTTCAACTCCACCTAATTTGACTCGCTCGTTAAAACGATAGATATGCGGTGATTGATACAACCCAACTTTGTACTCTTGTGCTTTTAATATAGACGCAAGCGTTGTTGTGGTTGAACCTTTCCCGTTTGTTCCAGCAACAGTAAAAACTTTGGCGTTGGGTTTAGTCACGCCTAATTTTTCTGCTACGGGAATAACACGTTCCAGACCAAGATCGATCCCTGTAACGTGAACATGGCTCCAATAATTGAGCCATGTATCTAAAGAGTCTGTTGAAAGTGGAGCTTGTTGTTTCAAGGTAAGTTCATCAATTTTGATACAAGACGAGATACAGTATCACGTAAAGCATGACGATGAACAATCTGATCGACCACACCATGATCAAGCAGATATTCTGCACGTTGGAACGGTTCTTCTAGTGTTTCACGTACAGTTTGTTCAATCACACGTTTACCGGCAAAGCCAATCATTGCTTTAGGTTCTGCAATATGGATATCACCCAACATTGCTAAAGAAGCTGTTACACCGCCATATACCGGATGTGTTAACACCACGATATAAGGTAAGCCCGCATCTTTTAATTTTTGGATTGCAGCAGAAGTACGCGCCATTTGCATAAGTGACAACATACCTTCTTGCATACGTGCACCACCAGAAGCTGCAAAGCAGATTAATGGCTGACGTTTTTCAATTGCAAGTTCAGCTGCCTTAACAAAACGGTCACCTACTACAGTACCCATTGAGCCGCCCATAAAGTCAAACTCAAAAGCACATGCAATCATATCTACGCCATTTAAGTTACCTTGCATGGCAATTAAAGCTTCCGTTTCACCAGTTTTAGTTTGCGCTTCACGCATACGGTCTGGATACGGTTTGCTATCAACAAACTTTAATGGGTCTTTCGCGCTAAACTCTTGACCTAATTCAGCCACAACATTGTCGAAGAACCAGTTTAAGCGATCGCGAGCTTTCATTCGTAAGTGTTCGTCACACTGTGGACATACATACGCATTAAAAGATATTGCTGTACGTGTCACTAAAGCATGACATTCAGGGCACTCAATAGTTGGCTCAGTAAATGTTGCTTTGAGAGTCTGTTGCTCATCTGCAACTTCAATACCTGGAACTGGACGCTGTGTCCATGGCGTCGAAGGGCTAAGAACTTTCCCTGATTTCACTTCTTGATTCATACTAACTCATCGAGCGCTGCTCGAAGCTCCTTGACTTTATTCACCGTCTGTTCAACAGCTTCATCAGCTGCCAACGTTGCAAAAGATTTAACGAAAGCACTACCTACAATCACGGCATCTGCAACACTACCCATCGCTTTCGCTGAAGCAGCATCACTAATTCCGAAACCAACGCCAACTGGAACGTTAGTCATACCTTTGATTTTTTCAATACGTGCAGCCGCTTCAGAAGTATCCAAAGTCGCTGCACCTGTTACACCTTTGAGTGAAACATAGTAGATAAACCCGCTTGCCTGATTCGCTACGTGTTGAATACGTTGATCAGTTGAAGTTGGTGCAAGTAAGAAAATCTGGTCCATATCATGTTGTTTCAAGATTGCACCAAATTCTTTTGACTCTTCCGGTGGTAAGTCCACAAGTAATAAGCCATCTACACCACATTGTTTCGCATAAGAAACAAACTTCTCGTAACCAATCACTTCAACAGGATTAAGATAACCCATTAAAACTACAGGTGTTTCCTGATCCTGCTCACGAAACTCTTTTACCATGTTCAGCGCATCTAAGGTGTTCGTCCCAGCCGCAAGTGCGCGTTCAGCAGCAAGTGCAATTACCGGACCATCAGCCATCGGGTCTGAAAATGGTAAACCAAGCTCAATGACGTCTACTCCTGCCGCAACCATTTTATGAAGTAACGGCACCGTTACTTGTGGCTGTGGATCACCCGCCATGACATAAGATACAAGCGCTTTACGTTGTTGGGACTGCAGCTTTTCAAAACGGGTGGCAAGACGTGACATAGGGTTGTGCTTTCCTTGAATTATTTAAAATTGAGGAGTTGTTTGTAGAAATACAAGAACACCGCATTTTAACGCTATTTTTTGTTCATTGAACAGGTCTAACGTTATGGCGATATTCGATTGTATGATTCATACAACCCATGGCGTACATTTATCAATATTTTGAAACTTTTCTCAATGATCAAAGCTTCCTATTTTTGGGCCATTATTGATTTACAAATTGAGCAAAAAAGCATCCAAAATTCTATTTCGTTGTATTTTTCTGGATGAGCTGTAATTGCTTTTTTCGAGTTAATAATGTTTGCCCTGTTAAATTTTTATATGCTCTTGCCAGTGCAGACTGATCCGAATAACCCAACTGGTCGGCAATTGCAGTCAGACTTTCATTTTGACTTAACAATATCTCGCAGCGTTTCATACGCTCAGCATCTAAAATTAATTTAAATGAAGTGTTTAATGCCTGTAATTGGCGCTGCAAGCTTCTTACGGAAACATTCAGTTCGATGGCAATATCTTCTATTTTGGGTGCTTGCTGCTTATGCTTAAAGTATTCCTGTACGATCCAATGTATTTGCTGAACTAAATCGGCATGTATTTTCCGCTGAACTAAAGCTTCTTCGGCTTGTTTCACCAAAAGTTGCACTAAAGTTGGGTCTGCATGTTGAGGGCGAACATTTAAACTTTCACTTGCAAAAGTTAATGCATAGTAAGGCCGTTCAAATGACAATTTGCACTGAAAGAAACGTTGATAGTGAACCACTGCCCCACGCGCTCGGTGTACGAACTCTACATGCTGTAAAAGAAACTCATGTAAAGGGGCGATCTGTTTAGCAAGCTGTACCATTGCGGCTAAAGTCAGCTCACTCAGTAGAATATTACTGTCATCGACCAAAGGCCAATATAGGCGAATTTTGGAGGCATCCTGTTCAATTTGTATAGGGACAACCTGTGCACCATCAATGACCAAACGATGAAACTTTGCAATATACTCCACCACTTGACCTAAGGTATCACTTCTGGACGCCATATAACCCAAGACCCCAAAGTTGGCAGGGGTAATACAGGCTGCCATCTCTAAAGCCAAATTAGTCACATGTAATCGCGTTTCAGTTATCTCTAAAAGTTCAATAAAAAGGTCTAAAGAAGATTGAGCATCTATAGAAGCGGATAAAATATTTTGGACTTGACGTGTTTGAATTTCACTTAAATTAAGTGTCTGCCAATCTATTCCCTTTTCTTTTAAATACGTATTCCAAAGGTAGAAGTAACCATTTGATATAGTAAATTCTTGCATGGCGCGTCCTTTTTACTGCCATTTTGTCGCAAACTGTATAAAAATTGGCGATAACTGTCAAAACAAAGCCGACCACTCGCGACATACTAATGAAAAGGTTATAGTTGCGAGAAATAAAAGATGAACGCACATGTTTCTTATCAGGTCGAACCAGTAGTTCGTAAAGATCTCGATTTTCATTTAAACGAAGCACCTCGCTTTTGGTTTAACAATGACCCTTTTTTAACTCGTATGTTTGATGCACTCAGCTTAACCTTTCCAGATGGAGAGCGTTACTTCATTGAATGTGTGCGCATGTTCCGCGACAAAATTGATGACCCTGAACTACAAAAACGAGTTGCGGATTTTATTAAACAAGAAGCTCAACACGGTATTGCACATGACAAAATGAATCAGCTCATGAAAGAGCAAGGCATGCCTGTTGACCAGTTCACAACCACCCTTAAAAAGATTTTCCGCTTTGAACTAACAAAACGTTCACCACAATATAATATTGCCATGACCGCTGCCGCTGAACATTTAACAGCGTTAATGGCAGAAACCTTTTATAGCCATAAAAAAACTTTAGAAAACGCTCATCCTTATGTTCGAGCTTTGTTTGCATGGCATGCGATTGAAGAGATGGAACACCGCGATGTAGCTTTTGATGTGATGAGACAGGTGGGAGAAGTTCCAGAGTCAACACGTCGCTTTGTGCTTGTTTTAACAACCGTACTCATGTTCGGTTTTACGCTTTACCGTACCAACATCATGTTGAAATGTGATGGCTTCAGTCCAAGAGAAAGACTTTTGATGAACCTTAAAGGTTTACCTTGGTTCTTTGGCAAAAATGGCACATTAACAGCTATGAAAAAACAATATCTGGATTGGTTTAAAAAAGATTTTCATCCAAGCCAGCATCCTGTTATTCGTCAGTATCCCGTTTGGATTGAAACTTTGGAAAAAACAAATGACCCTATTGCAGCGGGTGAAGCATTTTGGCAAGCAGGTTTATAACCTGCTTGTTACCATTTTGCATAATGTTGCTCTAGTAAACCGTATTGTTCTTTGCAATTGATTATATCGGTTGTCTCATGCTCAATCGTGCCGCTAATTTTAGCTTGCCATTGATTGAACTGACTGCCAATCATTCTTAAGTTTATATTTTCATACCGGCACCAACCAATATGCACTTGTAGATTAAGTTTTTGATCTAGAGAACTAACTTGCCAAAGTTCATCATTTACTTTTTCAAATAAAACGTCTGTTAGCGGAAATAAAACTCCGTTAATCCATAGGCAGTTTTCATTACCAAAACTTTCATTAACACCCGAGGCCAGATTTAACCCAATACGACGCCCCTGTTCATCCCAGAAGTTACATGAGAGCCAGAACCAAGCTGTTTCAGGACGTAAAAATCCGCAAGTATCATCTAGCGATGCAAATGTCTTTTCATCAAATTGTACAACTTGATTTTGCTTATTAATGAACATTCCCTCTACAGCCAAAGTGGTCTGCTTTTGGGTATAGGTCCAACCATTGATGCCTGTTGGTGTACACAAGCTTAAAATATCTGTTCCGGCGCAGAAAATACGGGCACTCAGACAAATTTCACCATATTTAGTCACCCGAATGTATCGCACACCATTAGCATGCTGAATATCAAACTGATAAGGCGATTTAGAAAAATAACTTTGATTAAACAAAGGCTGTTCATCAAGATAAGTCTTATGACCTAACGGCTGAATAGCATTCCACTCAATGACTTGCCCTGTTTCATGATCATAGATATAGAAAAACCCGTGTCCAACCCAACCAATATCTGCGATGGCTAGACCAATACTATAATGTTTATGTTGAATGCCACAAAATTTAAATTTCTTATATTTTAATTGTTTGCGCCAGCCTTTTAGGACTTTACCATAAGGAGTTTTATAAATATAACGTTGGACATGAATGGTGGACGGTACAGATTCAAAACGCCCATAACGAGGCTGTCCATTTTCTTGAATTAAATCCATTTACCCACTTCCATATGAATATTAGATTTCAAATGACCTATCCCACAGTCAAATATGTATTTTCCCAAATTGTTGCAGCAAAATCGCCTTTTATTAAATGAATATAACGGCCTGCCACGCAATCTATCGCTAAACAGTCATCAATATCAATGACCCGGTCTGTATGTGCTTTTTGCCACTGCCGATCTATAAATTGTTTACCTAATTGTTTGGCAACTACCGTGTTGGGTGCCACCACAAACTCATAACGATGAAGTTCACCGAATTCACTTGCATTATATCCACCTAGATTAATTAAATATAACTTTAAATCATCTGGTTGTGGAGCAGCATCTGTAAAATGAATTTGATAATTTTGCCCTTGAGAGCTAACACCAGAGAGCTTGGCCCAAGCATCAATATGTAATCCTTGAGCCTCACCAAACCAAGCCTGTTTAAGTTGAGGATAAACTTCTTCCAAAGTATCTCCTACAGCCATGACCACATCATGAACTTCTGTATTAGCACGTGCATGACGCCCGCCCAACATCACCATAAACAAGCTTGGCATTGTATCCTCTTACATCTCGACCATTTCTACGCCATCAATGCGTGCAACTGTCATTAAGTCTTTATCGCCACGGCCTGAAACAGTCGCAATAATAATCTGATCTTTAGACATCGTCGGTGCAAGCTTAGACACATAGGCCATCGCGTGCGAGCTTTCAAGCGCAGGAATAATCCCTTCGATTTTGGTTAAGTCACGGAAACCTTGAAGAGCCTCTGTATCGTTAATTGGAACGTATTCTACGCGTTTCATATCTTTCAAGAAGCTATGTTCAGGACCAACACCCGGATAATCAAGGCCCGCCGAGATACTGTGTGTCTCAATAATCTGGCCCTGTTCATCACTCATTAAGTAAGTACGGTTACCATGTAATACACCCACATGGCCCGCATTTAACGGCGCAGAGTGTTTACCAGTTTCAATACCAAAACCAGCAGCTTCAACACCATACATTTTTACACTGGCATCGTTTAAGAACGGATAGAACAAGCCCATTGCATTCGAACCACCACCTACACAAGCAACTAATGCATCTGGTAAGCGACCTGCTTGTTCCAAAATCTGTTTACGCGCTTCACGACCAATAATTGACTGGAAGTCACGAACAAGTTGAGGATAAGGATGCGGGCCTGCAACTGTACCAATCACATAATATGTTGTATCAACGTTGGTTACCCAGTCACGCATCGCTTCGTTCATGGCATCTTTTAATGTTTTAGAGCCACTTTGCACAGGTACAACTGTTGCACCCAACAAACGCATACGGTAAACGTTCATCGCTTGACGCTTAACGTCTTCAGCACCCATATAAACAACACATTCAAGACCTAAACGTGCTGCAATTGTTGCTGTTGCTACACCATGCTGGCCTGCACCAGTTTCGGCAATAATACGTTTTTTACCAGAAAGCTTTGCCAATAACGCCTGACCAATCGTGTTGTTTACCTTGTGTGAGCCAGTATGGTTCAAGTCTTCACGTTTAAGGTAAATTTGCGCACCACCTAACTCTTTTGACCATCGCTCAGCATAATAAAGTGGACTAGGACGACCTACATAGTAGGCGAGGTCACGGTCGAATTCTGCCAAAAACTGTTCATCATTTTTCATGCGGGAATAGAGATTTTCCAAATCTTCTAATGCCGCCATTAAAGTTTCTGACACAAAACGTCCGCCATGGATACCGAAATGCCCATTTGCATCTGGGAATTGGGTATAGTCAATCACATTATTTTGCTGATCCACGTTGGACTCCTTGCATAAATCGTTCAATGAGTTGTTGGTCTTTTATACCTTTTGCGGACTCTACGCCTCCGCTCACATCTACTGCAAAAGCACCGGTAGTATGAATAGCGTCAATGACATTGTCAGGGGTTAAACCACCTGCCAAGATTAATGGAATATCAAGTTTCGGGAATTTAGACCAGTCAAACTGATGTCCTGTGCCCCCTTTAAGCTCAGGATGCCATGCATCGAGCAATACAGCACTGGCACCAGCTGCCTGATATTTTTGAATTTCAGCAATTACATCCAGATCAGGTTTAACCTGAATCGCTTTATACCAGCGACGTTTACAATGACGCGCTATTTCCTGACATTGTTCTGGAGTTTCATCGCCATGTAGTTGTAATACATCTAGGGGAACACAATCAAGTATATCCTGAATTTCAGTAACACTCGCGTTTACAAACAAACCCACCATTTGTACATAAGGCGGAACGAGTTTTGCTAATTCTTCTGCCTGTTCAACTGTTACATTTCTTGGACTCGGCGGAAAAAAAACAAAGCCTATCGCATCTGCTCCCGCTGCAACTACTGCCTGAACATCTTGCTTGCGAGTAATTCCACAGATTTTTGCTCGTGTACGTTTTTGGTTTGATTGGCTCATGAGCTGCTTAAACTACAACCATTTCTTAAAATAAGCGCCATTGTAATGCAATTTTTGCCCCTTGCGTAAAAGTTCTCAGGGAATTGCTTTAAATGACATTGTACGAAGTAATTCGGCACTTTATACTGCGTTCAAATGGAAGCAAGTGTAAGCAATTCATGCTTTAGGGAAGCTGGTGAAAGTCCGGCACTGCCCCCGCAACGGTAACAATGTAAAGCATATTTTTTAAGTCGAAATCGACTTACACCACTGCAGTAGTGTGGGAAGGTGAATATGTCCATAAATGAATTATGGCGCTGAAGTCCGGAGACCTACTTGTTTCATCTATCTACCCGATCATTCACGTGGGGTGAATGTATGGAGCATGTTATGTCTAAATCTTTTCAACCTACTCGTCTGGTAGGGGCTATCGCTATTGCGATGGGGTGTTCACCTGTTATTTTTGCTGAAGATGCAACAGATGCAACTCAGCTTGACCCAATTGTTATCACTGCTTCAAAAAGTGCTGAAAAAGCAAGTGAAGTTCCAGCGCGTATTTCAGTAATCTCTAAAGAAGAAATTGAAAAAAATCCTGTTTTAAATTTATCTGATGTATTACAAAAAGATGCATCTATTTATATAAAACAATCTGGTGGCGTTGGTCAGCTCACAGACCTATCTTTACGCGGTGGACAAACGGGCTCAACATTATTATTAAAAAATGGCGCTCGCTTAAATACTCAAAATGGCTTAGGCCCTGTTTCACCTGAATTTATTAACCTATCAGATGTAGACCAAATCGAAATTTTAAAAGGCCCAGCATCTGTTCAATATGGTTCAGATGCTATTAGTGGCGTAGTACAATTAATTTCCAATAATCCAATAAAATCTGGAGCAAGTTTAACAGGTGTGTATGGTGAAAACCGTACTTATAAAACACTTGTAAATGCCGATTATGTAGATGACAGTGGTTTTTATGCAAGTATCGGTGGTCAACGGATGGAAACTGATGGTACTAGTATTATCAATATACAAGATAAAAGTGAAAAAGCAGCATTTGACCAAAAAGGATATAATGCAAAAATTGGTTATAGTAATGATGTAATTAACACAAGCTTAGCAATTGACCAAAATCAAGGTACGAATAACTATACTACGAACTATTCAACGAACAATGCAAAACGTAATTTTGAAAATCGTCTAGTAAATTGGCTGGCTAGTTATAAGGCTTCTTCTGATTTAGTTTTAAATGCACGTTATTCTCACTATCTTGATAAAATCGAACAAGTAATTTATCAAAGCCACTTTAATACAACCTCTGATGAAGGGGACATAAATGCCAAATGGAATTTTGTACCAAATCAGAATATTTTAGCGGGTGTTACATACAATCGATCAAAATATGATGCTAGCTCATCTCCTGAAGCTGTAAGAGATATCAGCTCTACAGGTTATTATTTACAACATCAATATAACGATAATGGTATTCATACTCAGGTTGGTGTCCGAGTTGAAGATAATGATTGGTTTGGTACACATACAGTTGGACAAGCTGCAATTCGTTATCAAATCTCTCCTCTAACAAGTATCTACACTAACATTGGTACTGCATTCAAAGCACCGACCCTTGAACATCTATATGGCTCTTACGGCTATGATTTTTATAGTAACCCTGATCTAAAACCTGAAGAAAGCAAGTCATATGAAATTGGTATAGATCAGAAATTTAATTATGGTATTTCTGCCTATCTTTCTGGCTACTATACAGATGTTAAAAATTTAATTAGTTATGGTGCTATAAATGGTAGAACAACATATATCAACTTAAATAAAGCTGATATGAAAGGTGGTGAAATAGGTCTAAAGTGGTCTAAGGATAATATCTTTGTTAATGCTGAATACGCTTATGTAGAAGCTAGAGATAAAGATAAAGACATAGATGTCCCTTATCGTCCCCGTCAAACATATACTTTAACTGCAGGCTATGATGATGGTATTTATGGGGTGAATGCTTCTCTAGTCTCTCGCTCTAAAGCAAACGCACAAAATATTGAAAACTCAGTTAAAGTTCCAGGCTATGCAACTGTTGATTTAAATGCTTTTTGGAATATGAATCCAAATATAAAGTTATTTACGAACATCCAGAATATTGGTGATGTACGTTATAACACTGCATATAATGCTCAATCTTCATTCTCTCCGGAATACTGGTATATCAACGGTGGCCGCCAAGCTTCTGTTGGCGTAACTTTCCGTTATTAATTTCTCAATCTGATTATAAAAATATTTTCTTAACTCCAGTTTCGGGGTAATGTTCTGACCGACATTATCCCCTTTTTTATGTTCAGGATATCTATCATGGGACACCGTTTAAGCAAAATCTATACACGCACAGGCGATTCAGGTACCACAGGTTTAGGCGATGGCTCTCGTGTTGCTAAAGATGATCTAAGAATTGCGGCACTTGGTGATGTCGATGAACTAAACGCCATTATTGGTGTGCTCCGTGCACAAATTACAGCCAGCCAAATAACTAATAAGGCTGATTGGGATAAAAGCTTAAGTCTGATTCAACATTGGCTTTTTGATTTAGGTGGAGAGGTTTGTATTCCAAATTACAATTTGCTTCAGCCGGTTTGTATTGAATTTCTTGAAAAAGAAATTGACCGTATGAATGAAGATTTGCCTATGCTAAAAGAATTTATTCTGCCATCTGGTTCTTTATCTTGCAGTTATGCCCATCAAGCCCGTGCCGTTTGTCGTCGTGCAGAGCGATCGCTCATGTCAGTACAAACTCGCGATCAAAATATTCAAGCCACTGCCCTTCAACTTTTAAATCGTCTATCTGACTGGTTATTTGTCGCATCGCGTGCTTTACAGCGTGCTGAAGGTGGACAAGAAGTCCTTTGGCAAAAAAATATTAATGAGATGATTTAAAAATAGATTAAGTTAAGAATGATCTCTATGTTTAAAGAGATCATTATCAAAAAGAACGGACAATAGAAATCTATGCGCATTATTGGTCATCGTGGTGCACGCCGAGAAGCTCCTGAAAATACATTAGGTGGTTTTCAGCACATTAAAAATTTAGGTATTCGTGGTGTCGAATTTGATATTCGTCAGCTGCAAGATCAAGAGTTGGTCGTCATTCATGATGATAATTTTTTGCGCACGGCAGGTGTCGACCAAATTGTAGAGCTATCAACTTTGGCTCAAGCATTATCATTTGATCATCGTCAAAATTGGCCTAACTGGCCAACCTCTGAACCAACCCCTACTCTTACAGGCGTTTTAAATTTACTTGATAACTTTGATCATATTGAAGTTGAAGTTAAAGCTGTAAGAGATATGGCATTAGCAGAAAAGTTAATTCAAAAGCTTGAGACTGAGTTACAAGGTTTCGAGAAAGTCGTGACCATCACAAGTTTTGATCTTCAAATTCTAACCGCTTTACGTGATATCAACTCTCAATTTAAACGCGGATTGTTAGTTGAACTTCCGGTTGGAGCAACAGCGATTGAACTTGCTCATCAATATGGGTGCTGTCATATTGGCTGGCATGATCAACTTGCAACAGATGAAATGATTCAATTGTCGCATCAAGCTGGTTTGAACATTAGTGTCTGGACAGTGAACGATGTAGAAAGAGCAAAAAGACTACGGGATTTAGATATTCAGGGCTTAATTACAGATACTCCAACCACAATGCTTGAAGCTCTTTAAATATAAAAAAGGTGGTACTGACCACCTTTTATTTTTTCTCGGCCTGAATCAAACGCTGACCGCTTTGATCAAGTAGATATAAGGTATTACCTACCAACTGGAAGCGTTTAATACGTTGTAAAGAATCGACCAATTCTGCTTCTTGAGCCAACGCGCCATCACAACTCGAATGACCTGCGTTAACTTCCATATCAAGTTTCTTTTGGCTGAAATCAAAAGTATATCGTCCAAAAACACGATTACATCCTGTATGACCAGTTACTGTTTTGACTGTAGAGTTCAATGAAAGAGTCGGCCACTGGTTAAAGAATTTTGCCTTATGACCATTTATCTGGGTAATTTGCCAATCTATATCTTGAACACCATCTGGACTCACTTTCTTTTTCACAACTGGCGTTTGTACACGATGTGTTGGTTTTACTTGGCCTTTGTGATTATTTGGTTGCGGCGTGCTTTGACATGCTGCCAATACAAGGCTGATTGCGATGAAAAGACATTTCAATGGCAATTTCCTTGCAATATCAATGCTATTCTTTTTTCTCAATCGCTGTATTTTCATTACACAACTTCTCCTATCTGAAATGTTGTCAGGCATGGTTTAATTCTGTTACGGTTCTTTCAATACATCTGTACAATAATGCTAGTGATTCTCACTAAGCACGTGCTAATATGATGTGCAAAATAGCAATATATCTTGAAGATTGGTTTTGCTATGTCGATTTGTCTTTTTACCTTGTATGACAAGGTTTCTAGGAGCGCTGCCGGATATGACTTCCGCCCCACTCAAGGCCCCAATTAACTGGACCGCTAGCATTACCTTAATTGGTTTACCAATTCTTGCTGCAATCATAATCCCGATTTATGCGTATTATTATGATTTTAGTGTAAGCGCATGGGTAAGCTTATTTTTTCTTTTAGCTTTAAGTAGCATGGGGATTACTGCTGGTTACCATCGTCTTTGGGCACATCGTGCTTATGAAGCGTCGTTACCACTTAAAATTCTTTTAATGATTGGCGGCACATTTGCTGTACAAAACAGTATTCTGTTTTGGGCATCTGGTCACCGTACCCATCACCGTCATGTCGACGATGTAGATGAAGATCCATATTCAATTGAACGTGGCTTTTGGTATGCCCATATGGGTTGGATGATCCGCGATCATTCTCCATCTGAACCAGATTTTAAAAATGCACCAGACTTACTCAATGACAAACTGGTGATGTTCCAACATAAATACTATGCCTTGATGGTCGTAGCAGTTCACGTTGGTATTTTAGGTTTGGTTGGCTGGGCAACTGGCGATTTATGGGGTGTTGTACTTCTTGGTGGTCTATTACGTTTAATCATTAGTCATCAAGTTACATTCTTCATCAACTCACTTTGCCACATGTTCGGTAAACGTCCTTATACTGATGAAAACTCAGCACGCGATAACTTCTGGTTAGCGATTGCAACTTGGGGCGAGGGTTACCACAACTATCACCATATTTTCCAGTACGATTATCGTAATGGTGTGAAATGGTGGCAATATGATCCAACAAAATGGCTCATTTGGACATGCTCTAAGATCGGTTTAGCAAAGAACCTACGTCGTATTCCAAGCTTTAATATTAAAAAAGCAGAATTGGCAATGAAGTTTAAATATGCTGAACAAGACTTGGCTATTTATGGTCATGATGTAAATGCCGACATTAGTCAAATGAAGCAACGTATTGCTCAAGAGTATGAAGCATTTACGCATACTTTAAATGACTGGGCGAAACTCAAAGAACAAGAGTTACAAGCAAAGAAAGCAGCAATGGCTGAAAAGATTCACAAAATGGATCACAAGTTAAAAGTTGATTTCCAATTGCTTGAACATCGTTTGAGTCATCACCGTGAGTGTTTAGAAACTTTAATGCGTAACATTAAAAAGAACACAAACGTCGTACCAGACTAATACGTCTTTATCCCGAAATAGCACCTGTAGAGCCATACTTTGCAGGTGCTATTTTTTTGGCTTGTTTTTAACTATGGTATAGTGAATTTTGCCTCAAATATTTAGTCCAGCCTATGCAATTTAATCCGCTTTATTCATCGCTCAATCCTAAGCTTTTTCATATCCAGCAACCTTCTCCGCTTCGTGGTGCAAAGGCTGGACACTTTAATTTAGCTTTAGCCGAAGAGTTACAATGGACAGATGAAGAAAAACAGGCTTGGGTAGAAATTTGCAGTGGTCAGCGTACCTTCTCGGAATTCCCGCCTTTGGCTATGGTGTATGCAGGCCATCAGTTTGGGCAATGGGCCGGTCAACTAGGCGACGGACGTGGCTTACTCATTGCGCAGATTCTTAATAAAAAAGGCCAAACTATAGATTTACATTTAAAAGGTGCAGGCCCTACACCCTATTCGCGTATGGGAGATGGGCGAGCAGTTTTACGCTCTGTTATTCGTGAATATTTAGCAGGACATGCTTTAAATGCTTTAGGGGTTGCCTCTAGTCACGCAATAGGTTTTACAAGCTCCACTCAAGGTGTACAGCGTGAAAAGCTAGAACCTGGCGCAATGTTACTTAGAACATCTGAATGTCATATTCGTTTAGGCCATTTTGAATGGATCAATCAATATGCACCTGAGCTATTGGCCGAGTTCACACAAAAATGTATTGAATGGCACTATCCAGAATGCCAACAAGAAGAGCAACCTATTTTAGCTTTTGCTAAAGCTGTGATTAGAAATACAGCCATTATGATCGCCAAATGGCAGTTGGTCGGTTTTGCTCATGGTGTGATGAATACCGATAACTTAAATATTACGGGTTCTACACTCGATTTTGGTCCATACGGTTTTATGGAACGTTTCCGACCAAATTGGATTAACAACCATTCCGATTACCAAGGGCGTTACACCTATCAAAACCAACCGAGTATTGCGCACTGGAACTTATGGACTTGGTTAAATAATCTCATTCCACTTGCCGAACCTGAGCATAAAGAGCAGTTCAAAGAAGCGCTGGCCGCTTGCCTAGAAGAATTTGAGCCGACTTTTATTGAGCATTACACCACTGGGTTATGTCAAAAAATGGGGCTTCCTCATTTTCATAAAGACAGTACTGAATGCGGCTTAAGCTTTTTGCGTATTCTGCAAGCGGAGCAGCTCGATTACACCCAAAGCTTCATTCGCCTTCAAAATAAAGAATACAAAGCTTTACGTGATGACTGCCTTGATATTCGACAATTTGATGCATTCCTTACGCAGTATCAAAACATCCGTGAATATCAAGATATTGATGAGCTTGATGCAAACATGCAGCAGGTAAATCCAATTTATATCTTACGTAACCATATGGCACAGCGAGCTATTGAGGCAGCGGAGCGAGATGATTTTAGTGAGGTTGACCGCTTATTTAAGCTACTCAACCATCCCTATACAAGACAACCAGATTTGGAAAAACCGGAAGATTTAGGTCCGTTACCAAGCGATGTACCTGATGTAGCGGTGAGCTGTTCTTCTTAATTTTTTATCCACATTTTCTGTGGATAACATTGTGGTTATCCACAGCATAACTTTTCTAAGCAATTATTCTTCTGGATATTCGAAGCGGTAACCTACTCCATAAACAGCTTGAATCCACTCATGACGGTTACCAGTTTCGGCCACTTCCGTGATTTTTCGACGCAAGTTTTTAATATGGCTATCAATAACTCGGTCGGCAACATCAAAGCTATCCGGATTAATATGATCTAATAATTGTGCACGTGAATAAACTTGCCCCACATGTTCTAAAAATAACTCAAGTAGGCGAAATTCTGTTGGCGTTAAACTTAAAGATTTTTGTTGATACCAAATTCTTTGCTGTGCTTTATCAATACGGAAAGAATCATTTTGCTCTGGCTCAGCCTTACGTTCTAAACGACGTAAAACGGCCTGCACACGAGCAACCAGTTCTTTTGGACTAAAAGGTTTGCACACATAATCATCTGCCCCCATGTTTAGGCCCAAGACACGATCAATTTCTTCAGTACGTGCCGTCACCATAATAATCGGTAAATCTGACTGTTCACGTACCTTACGGCAAATCGTTAAACCATCCATTCTTGGAACCATTAAGTCCAGAATCATTAAATTAGGTTTACGTTGTTGAAAGCTCGTGTAAGCATCCTGACCATCATGAAACATGCTTACTTCGAATCCAGCAGCCTCAAGATAATCACGCACCAAATGCGCTAACTCGACTTCATCCTCAACCAACATAATATGTTTCATGGGCCATTTTTCCTTTTATTTAACTCTGCTTTTTAAAGGTCAGTACACAACGTAAACCACCTAATGGTGAGTGTTCAAAACTGAGTGTACCACCAAGCGCCTGCGCAATTTTACAAGATAAAGCTAAGCCTAGTCCTGTTCCACCTGTACTACGCGTACGCGAATCATCGACACGATAAAAACGTTCACCTAAACGTGATAATTGCTCATCACTTAAACCAAATGGACTGTCATCAACATATAAAGTCCACTCCTGAGGCGTTTGATTTATATGAATATGAATCTTTCCACCTGTTTCGGTATAGCGAATACTATTACCGATCAAGTTAACAATAATTTGTTTAAATCGATCACGGTCTAACAATAAAGAAGCGCCTTCACCTTCCACCTCAATTTCTAACCCTGCTTGTTCGAGTTTAGGTCTGAAATTTTCGACTTCTTGCAGTATAACTTCCCAAGGATTAACCGAACTCAAATAACATTTAAGTTGTTGAGCATCAGCCTGAGCCAAGTCTGCCAGATCTTGTGTCAATTTCTTTAAACTCGAAACTTGTCGCATCATGGCATCAAGATGTTCAGGTGTTGCCTTTCGGATACCATCTTGCATCGCTTCAATCTGCGCTTGCAAAACAGCCAATGGAGTTTTCAATTCATGAGAGGTATCTGCAACCCATTGACGTCGTGATTCTTCATGCTGATGTAAAATTTCAGCTAAATGATTTAATTGAGTAGATAAATCACCTAACTCATCATTTCGTTTAATCACAACTTGGTGTTGATAATTACCTTTTGTTAACTCATTTGTTGCATTTAATAGACGCTGAATTGGCTTTTTAAAATAAGTTGCCATTAAAAGTGCTGCAACTAAACTCGACAGTAATGTTAAGGCATAAATTAAAAGTAAATAGCGCTTTTGATTACTGAAGAAATTAATACTTAATGCATCTTCTTTATCTAAAACTGGTTTTAGACCTAAATAACCCACGACCTGACTATTAACCATAATCGGGCGATAAGACATCTGATCCGAAGATGGAGGTTCACCGACTACGAACTGGTGTTTGGCATCATATAAAGATAAACGAGAACTTAAGCCCAGCCGGTCTGGTAAAGCAATAAAACGTTTCTTACCATTTTGCGTCTCAATGTCTTTGAGGCTTCCTTTTTTTGATTTGTTTTTATCATCGCTTGGACGAAACTGGTTTGCACTTAGCGGGAATCTTAAACCTTCAAATGGTTGATATTCCGAAGGTAAGTTTTGCTCAAGTGTACGTAGTTCTTCATCACTAAAAATAGAGTTTTTATTTACCGTTCCCGCATCTGGAGAAATATTAATGAGAGTGTGTTCATCGAAAGAATGCTGCTGAATGGCAATATCATATTGGCGCCGTAACCACCACTGGGAAAGACGGTCATAATCATCTGGTGCTGCCGTTCCTTCAATTTGTAAGATTTGCGCCTGAATCGCATTCCCCCAATCATGATAAACGGTATATACATTTCCCAGATTAGTAATAAGCCGATCTAGCTTTTGCATTTCAACATCGGCTACATATTTGGCAAAGTTCTTTTGCATCGTCCAGTGCAGTACACTCAAACTCGCAGTTGCAATTAACAGCGTGGTAAGCAAGACCGTTAAAAATAACCGCAAGGCTATGGGAACACGTAGAACGTTCAAAAGCACTCTCTCATTTTTACTCTATATTTTGCATTGTAACCAACAACAAAAAGAAAAACTCTCCATTGTTTCTTCATCTTTATTATCTAATCTTTAAGTCATCTTAAAACAAACATTAAAGGGTTTTAACCATGAAAATGACGGCTAAAATTGCATTATTCAGTGCAGCAATTGTAACTATGGGTAGTTTGGCTGCTTGTCAATCAACAACTCAACCACCTAAGCCAGAACATGGCATGATGCAAGATGGCCCACGTGATGGTCACCACCATCGTATGAAACACCGTGAATTTACGCCTGAACAAAAAGCAGCATGGGAACAACACCGTGCAGAGCGTAAAGCTCGTTTTGAGCAAATTCAAAAAGCATGTGAAGGTAAAGCTGTTGGACAAACTGTCAATGTTCAAGTTGGAGATAAAACACTTGAAGGTACATGTAACCTCCGCTTTGAGCCAAAACGTCCTCAACCACCAGTCAATGCCCCTGCTCCAGTAGCATCTTAAGCAAAATAATTCTAAAAACAGTAAAACAAAAGGCGCCAGAAGGCGCCTTTTGTTTATACATAACTATTTACGATTTTGACTATTTGTCTCATCTAAACTTCATCAAAAGTGTTTACACTCAAAGCACTTACATAGTTCAAGTATTTTTTTCTTGACTTTGCAGTCACAAAGTAAAGGCCCCGAGGTGCTTGTACAGTTATGCAAGTTGTTGCACGATGTAATAGTTCAAGGTGCCTTATGGCACATTATCGTAGATTAGGATTATAACTCTGGTTTCACCAGTATTGAGGAACCCGATATGCCACAATACAAAGCGCCCTTACGTGATATGCAATTCGTTTTGCATGAATTATTAAATGCTGAAGAACACTATGCAAAATTACCTGACTTTCAAGGTAACGTAAGCCGTGAATTGGTTGATCAATATTTAGAAGCTGCGGCAGACTTCTGTGAAAATGAACTTTCTCCTTTAAACCAAGTTGGCGACCGTGAAGGTTGTACTTGGAATGATGGTGTTGTAACTACACCAACAGGCTTTAAAGAAGCTTATCAAAAATACATCGAACTTGGCTTCCCGTCTTTATCAGCAGAAGAACAATACGGTGGTCAAGGTTTACCTAACTCTTTAGGTATCGCAATTTCAGAAATGGTAGGTAGCTCTAACTGGGCATGGGGTATGTACCCTGGTTTGTCTCACGGTGCAGTACGTACATTAGAACATCACGGTTCTGAAGAGCAAAAAAATACTTACTTACCAAACCTTGTTTCAGGTGTTTGGACAGGTACGATGTGTTTAACTGAATCTCATGCAGGTTCAGACTTAGGTATTATCCGTACTAAAGCAGAACCAAATGCAGATGGTAGCTATGCAATCTCTGGCGAGAAAATCTTTATCTCTGCTGGTGAACACGACATGGCTGAAAACATTATCCATATCGTTCTTGCTCGTCTACCAGGCGCACCAAAAGGAACTAAAGGGATTTCGTTATTCATCGTTCCTAAGTTCAATGTCAATGCAGACGGAACTCTAGGCGAACGTAATGCCGTACGTTGTGGTTCAATCGAACACAAAATGGGTATTCACGGTAACGCGACTTGTGTCATTAACTTTGACCAAGCAAAAGGTTATTTAATTGGCCCTGAAAACCGTGGTTTGAACTGTATGTTCACCTTCATGAACACAGCACGTATTGGTACTGCGGTTCAAGGTTTATCTGCATCTGAGTCTTCTTTCCAAGGTGCTTTAACTTACGCGAAAGAACGTTTAGCTATGCGTTCACTTTCTGGTCCTAAAGCTCCAGAAAAAGAAGCAGATCCAATTATCGTTCACCCTGCCGTTCGTAACATGCTTTTAACTCAAAAAGCATTTGCTGAAGGTGGTCGTGCACTTGTGTACTTACTTGCTCAATATGCAGATATCGTTGAAAAAGGCGAAACTGAAGAAGAGCGTAAGTTTGCTGACAACATCTTGTCTTTATTGACTCCAATTGCAAAAGCATTCTTAACTGAAACAGGTTCTGAATCTGCTAAGCACGGTGTTCAAGTGTTCGGTGGTCATGGTTTCATTTCTGAGCATGGCATGGAGCAAATCGTACGTGATACACGTATTGCTTGCTTGTATGAAGGTACAACTGAAATTCAGGCACTGGACTTGTTAGGCCGTAAAGTTTTACAAACTCAAGGTGCAATGCTTCGTGATTTTACTAAGATTGTTCACAAGTTTGTAGAAGCAAACAAAGACAATGCTGCCATGAAAGAATTTGTTGAGCCACTTGCTGCGCTGAACAAAGAATGGGGCGACCTCACTATGCAAATCGGTATGCGTGCAATGCAAAATCCGGATGAAGTGGGTGCAGCGGCTGTAGATTATCTCTACTTCTCTGGTTACGTTACTTTAGCTTATCTATGGGCTCGTATGGCGCTTGTAGCACAAGAGAAATTAGCGGCGGGTACAACCGATGTTGATTTCTATAATGCGAAAGTAACTACTGCTCGCTTCTACTTCAAGAAAATTTTACCGCGTGTACGCTCTCATGTAGACGTTATCGCAGGTGGTTTGGACCCATTGATGGCATTAGATGCTGAACATTTCGCTTTCTAATCATAGTTAGTTGCGATATGCAATGTTAAAAACCAAAAAAGGACTGCTCAGTTTTGACGGTCCTTTTTTTATAAAATCAATGATAAATTTAGATTTTAAATTCAATATCCATTTCGTTTTACAGGATATCTAGCACAGGCCGATGTGCACAAAAAAGGTGAACGATTATGCCAATTTACAATGCTCCTTTAGCTGATATGAAATTCATCTTAAATGATGTATTTAAAGCAGAACAATTTTGGCAGGCTAATGAGAAACTCGCTCATGTAGATGCTGCAACAGCTGAAGCAATTTTAGAAGAAATGGCTAAATTTGCTCAGAACGTGACTCATCCATTAAACCGTACTGGTGATGAAGAAGGTGCTCGCTACGAAAACGGCGAAGTCTTTACTCCTGCTGGCTTTAAAGATGCATTTCGTCAATATGCAGAAGGTGGTTGGATTGGCTTAGGTGCAGATGAAGAATGGGGCGGTCAAGGCATGCCAAAAATGCTTACCGTTCTTGCGGATGAAATGTTATTCGCGACAAATCCATCTTTCATGCTCTACCCACTTCTTTCAGTGGGTGCAGGTATGGCTTTAAGCAGCTACGCATCTCAAGAACAAAAAGAAACGTATTTACCTAAGATTTATTCAGGTGAATGGTCAGGTACCATGTGTTTGACTGAACCACATGCCGGTACTGACTTAGGTATTATCAAAACTAAAGCCGAGCGCAATGAAGATGGTACTTATAACATTACAGGTACTAAAATCTTCATTACAGGTGGTGACAACGATTTAGCGGAAAACATCATTCACTTGGTACTTGCTAAAACTCCAGATGCTCCTGCTGGTTCACGTGGTATCTCGCTATTTATTGTACCGAAATACCTTGTAAATGAAGACGGTTCTTTAGGTGACCGTAACCATGTTGGTCCAGGCTCTATTGAACATAAGATGGGGATCAAAGCATCTGCAACTTGTGTGATGAACTTTGACGGTGCGAAAGGTTACCTCGTTGGTAAAGAAAACGAAGGCCTTGCTGCCATGTTCGTGATGATGAACTACGAACGTTTATCAATGGGTATTCAAGGTTTAGGTGCTTCTGAATTTGCTTATCAAAATGCTGCTCAATACGCGACTGACCGTTTACAAGGTCGTAGTGCAGCTGGTGTTCAATCACCAAGCAAACCTGCTGACAGCATTTTAGTCCACGGCGATGTACGTCGTATGTTGTTAAACGTACGTGCAAACAACGAAGCTTCTCGTGCCTTTGCAGTTTATGTAGGCCAGCAGCTCGATATCACTAAATTCTCAACTGATGCAGAAGCCGTGAAGAAAGCCAATGACCGTGTTGCGCTTTTAACCCCAATTGCAAAAGCTTACCTCACAGATACAGCCTTCCAAGCGACATTAGATGCTCAAATGGTATTTGGTGGTCACGGTTATATTCGTGAATGGGGTATGGAACAATGTATCCGTGATCTTCGTATTGCTCAAATCTACGAAGGAACTAACGGCGTTCAATCTCAAGATTTAATTGGTCGTAAAACCATTAAGTGTGGCGGCGCTTTCATTGCTGAATACATCACTGAAATTCGTGACTTTGCAAATGATTTAGACACTGATTTGAACTTCATTAAAGATGCAACTTTAGATGCTGCAACTGAAATCGAAGCAATCACTCAGTTTATTATTGAGCAAGCTGCTGAAAATGTAGAGTTCCCGAACTCAGCTGCAGTTGACTATTTACATGCAGTTGGTTTACTCAGCTTCTCATACATGTTTGCAAAAATTGCAGCAGCAGCAAAAGATAAGTCTGGTGATTTCTATCAGAACAAACTTGCTTTGGCTCAGTACTTTGTTGAACGTATCTTGCCGGATATTGATGCGCGTATTGCTAAAATCAAAGCGGGTTCAGATTTAATTATGGGCTTTAGTGAAGATTACTTTACAAATCAAGCTTAATTAAGTTCTTTATAAAAACGCCTGAATAATCAGGCGTTTTTTATTTTGTATTTACTATTTCCATTGGCACAAAATTTGTTTAATTTCTAAACATTACGAAATAAACAAAAGATCTTATTATGCCTGATCCTAAAAAATACGAACGAATACTTGACCGTTTCGGACATTACGCCGTAGAAGCCTTCCATTATTTAGCCTTATTTATTATCGGGTGTATGGTGGCATGGTCGGCAGCCAATACGGTTTTTGAAATTCTGACCGTCAAAAAGTATGCTTCAATTGATGATATTTTATTATTATTTATTTACTTAGAACTTGGAGCAATGGTTGGAATTTACTTTAAAACTAATCATATGCCTGTACGTTTTCTTATTTATGTCGCCATTACAGCCCTAACACGTTTACTGATTTCTGATATCCAACATGATCATAAAGCCGACCTTGATCAAGTCATTATTACAGGCTCAATTCTTATTTTAGCTCTCTCTATTTTAGTTGTCCGTTTTGCTTCTTGGCACTACCCATCTGTTATGAAAGAAAAACATTCAAAAACGCCTACTTCTTTAAAAACACCCCAACCACAAGATGACGAGTTGGCATAAAAAAATGGCCCTAAGCTGGCCATTTTTTACTTTACGTTTAACGAACTCGATAAATGTGATGTTTCGAGTCAACCAATAAGTATTGGTTAGGAGTCTTCACCCAGTGGTATCCACGTGGTGGTGCATATAAGCGATGTGCACGCCAGTCTGAGACATAATAACGGCTATTACGGTATTCCACAGGAATACGATCACCGCGCTTAAAGGCTACATATCGGCCATAATGGTTGCCACGCTCAGAGTGTGACCAAACAGGAGCTCTATGATCATTGCGGTGGTCATAACGATAATCATGACGCTGTTCATAGCGATTATGTTCTTTACCGTGATAGTTATCCCAACGATGATTTGAATCGGCCATCGCAGTTGCCGACATACCCAACATTAATGTTGAAAGTACGAGAACAATAGGCTTTTTCATGGAGTATTCCTTTTTATCTTGATCTGAAGCTAGATTAAGAGAGAGTCAAGGAGAAACCATGAATAAAATGGCTTTGATTGATATTGTTTGTAATGACTATAAAGAAAATATGAAGAATCTGTATCTGTGCTACCATTAGCATTTTTCAAGCTAGGTCAATTGCTGTGTCTGAAATCAGTTTTGAACGTCTTCATCAATTTTTCTGCAAAGTTCCAAGTGTACAAGAAGCCCGTATCATGGCTCATGGAGCAGATGGCGAACACGCTTGGTGGTTTAAGTTCAGTATTGATGTAGAACACCCTCTCGCATGGCAAACCGTTCAAGAACTAGGGCATGTTTTAAATTACCTGTCGACGAATGAGCGTTTACCTACTTTATTCTTTCCTGTATCTCCACCACCTTACATGAATGGCGAAGCAAAAGATTTTTTATCATGGATTATTCAGTGTAATCACCCTGAGTTTTCTCCAGATGTGGTTTGTGATTGGCTGGAAGCGCGTTTGCCGAATCCTGTAGATGATGAGTCGCAGTGGAAAATTAAGACGGATTTGAGTGAAATAGAGAAGTTAGATGATAAGGCTTTGGATCAGTTGATTCCGCCAGCGCCTTAATAAAGTAAATAATTCTTCTCTTTAACTTCACAGAATTTTTCTTCAAAAGTTAAAGAGAAGCCCATCTATTTAAACCAGTTTTTTATATGTGATGCTATCCTGCTTCTAAAACCAGGCTGTTCTGCAATTTCATCAAAAAGCCCTTCCATTTGCGGTTGTATCTGTTTCTCATAGTGTTGTTGAGCAGCAGGTAAAGCAAACGAAAAGACCTGATCCCAATAACTGGTCGCCTCCAAACGTAATTTCAGTTCATCTGCCAGTCGATGATTTTCCTGAATTCCAAAACCACCTCTCAATGCCACAATTAAGACCTCTGCAACTTTATTGTCAATGCTACCATATTTAAAAGCCAGTTCTGCCCACTGCGCCTGTTCACACTGCTCAGTTAAAGCAACCATCCATTCAACCGCGTCCAGACAGCCTAATTCGCTGGCTTGCTGAAAATATTGCCTAGCAAGCTCTGGATCATCCTCAATGTAATAACGTCCTTTTTCATATAATGCTTGTGCATGTTTATGTTCCGTAGCAATAGTAAAATATTTTTCAATTTCATCTAACTCATCATTACCGAGATCAGGCTTTTGATCTAACTCATAGGCATAGGCATACATTGCGACTGGATGATTCAACTCTGCTGCATTTTTTAAATAGTTTAACGAATTTTCTGTCAGCCTTGACAATTGCAGCCATGCATCTGCACTACCTAAAGTCGCTTGCTGTTGATAAAACTGCTGTTGCCACTGCCACAACTGTTCTCGGTTTTGTTCTGATATATAACTGGCTTCATCAGTTCGAAGAAATTCAATAATTTTCTGGATATGGCCTCGTTGAAAAGCTTGTTCCAGATACTGCATTAGGTCTTGCTGCGCATGCTCAAAATAATCGTTCCATGCCGTAGCATCAAATAATCCAAGATGCTTCAATTCTTCATCATCATATCTTGACAAATACAAACTGGCACTCAGCTTTTCACCCTGATTCCAGGCCTGATACAGATACTGCATACTTTCAGTGTCTGGATAAGCAACTCCATGCTTAGCTTTGATAAGTAACGCTTGAGTATTTCCCTGCGCAATTAATTGATCTGTAATCTGATGTAATTCACCAAAGATTTGATCAGTATAATTTTCGTCGTAATACCCTATATCGAAAATCGTATTTTTTCTTTTTAATAAATCAAATAATGTGATAATGGCTTGAGCATGGCCCAAATGTGCCGCATGAAGTAGATATTGGTCACGAAAATATATATTACGAGGCAGTATGCAATCCCCCCTCTCGTGATCATAAAACAGAGCAAGTTCAAACAGTGCTTGTGGGTTTTCTTGAGTAGCTAATACTTTTAATGATTCAATTGCCCGAATTGAATCAATCAAAATATTCTGGTTACCATAACTCAATGCCAAAGCATATTCTAAGGTTTCAACCATTAATCATTTTCCGTTTTTATCAAAATACTGTATTCAATTAAAAAGTCGATAAACCTGACCATTCCATAAAACGATAAATCCAATACTTCACTTTAGACTCATCGGCATACTTCGCATAGTCCACGCTCATCTGTCTACCTTGTAGGTTTGACCACGAAGTATTGAAGTAATTCTGAGCATCTTTAAAGACTTGATCTTGAACTTTGCCTACAACCAACATATCCGTTTCAAGGTTATAATTTTTTAAATTACGGGCTGTAAAATTGGCAGATCCTACAATTAACACAGCTTGTTGAGCATTATATTTTAAGATCATTTTGCTATGGTTCTGTTCGCCATGAGTATCACACCAACGAATTGGAATGCCGGCAACATGTAACTCTGACGCTACCTGACGGTTTGGAATACCATTCTTTTGTCTACCAAACGCATCTTTATTTGGATCGAGTAAAACACGAACAATAACGCCACGTTCTTGGGCACTTTTTAGAGCTTTAATAATCTTACGTTCAGATAAATAGAACATACTTAAATCAAGATGTTCTTTAGGTTTAGCCGTATTAATTAATTTTAATACAGCTTCATAGATTGCCCCTTCAGTTAACACCTGAACTTGAGGCTTGCTAACGTCTTTTTCAAAGTCACCTAAAATAAGTGATGGTGAACTACTCCCTGACATTTGCGCAACAGCAGCTTCGGTTTGGAGTACATCAGCAGCTGTGGCTCCATTTACCACCAATGCCACATTAGAATGGCGCGAACTACCATCATGCGGATTGGCTGAAGTCACCAATGACTTCCAACCCGTATCGGTATCAACGACAACAGTTTTACGATGGTTTGCTTTAAAGTTAAATAAGTTCAAATAACTACGTAGCGTAATTTTTTCATCGCCAAATGGGTTGGGTAACCAGCCTTTCTCTGGATTATTGCCAATATTTTGGCAACAGATGTACCAAAACCCCGACCAGAATGGGTTTGAAGCACGTAAAGGTGCCAGATTCGTTTCGATGACATCAACACCAGCTTGGCGTAATTGACGGTAGTGTTCAGGGCTTAGTCCACCATATACCGAATTAATCGGGTCGGTAATCATAACAACCTGAATTTGAGGGTTTTGTCTTTTTTTACTCACTAATGCATCAGTGAGCTCTTGCATCAATGGTCGTTGCTTTAGTTTTGAATCGCCTACTTCTGAATTAAATAAGAACATATCCACCACAATTGTGGTTTTTGCCTCATCAATCATTTTCAAGATTTCATCAAAGATGTGCTGATCAACCTGTTGTTGCCCATTCGCATCAATATACGTTTTATCGGCTAAAAATTTAACATCGGCATGTCTGAGCTTGCCACTAAAGTTAATTCCTTGCGGCAATGGTTTCACTGTGTGATAAATTGCCGATGCAAGATATGCAATAGCAACAACGCAAAGTATGACCGCCATATAACGACGTCCTGACCAATTTAACTTTTGATGAATTCGCTGAAAAATACGCATAAAAAAGACCTAACTTGATAGTTTCAAATTAGGTCTTTTGGCTTGATTTTTCAAGTTTAGTTTCGTGTTGAAGCCTTAGAAACTAAAATCTACACCGACGGTAAAGTTTCGTCCAACTTGCGGGATATTTGATAAGAACGACGCATGTTGATAAACCGTGTCATCTAACAAGTTATTCGCTTTTAAATAAACGCGATAATCTGTTTTTGCACCATATTGTCCAGAGTATGCTACCCCTAAATTGAGCATGTTGTAGCCTTCTGTTTCGGTTTCATAAGCCGCAATCTTATCTTGATTAAAGACATGATAGTACTCAGCAGAACCACTAAAACCATCACCAAAATCTGCATCAACTTTAGTACCTAAACGCCCAGCCGGAATACGTGGAGCATTGCCCTCGGCATCAATCTTACCGCGCACGTAATCGCCAAAAGCACTGATCTTGTACATTGGCGTAATTTGATAACCAATTTCACCCTCAGCACCATAGAAACGAGCTTTATCTTGAGTGTATTGAACTAAACGGAAGTCTTTATAACGGTCAAGGGTTTGCGCATAGATGTAGTCATCAAACCAGTTATGGTAAACATGAAGATGATAATCGAGTTTGTCATTATCAAAATGCAAACCTAACTCAACATTATTTGATTTTTCCTTACCGAGTTGATCATTTCCTAACTCATAAGTATTGGTCGCAAAATGGGCACCATTTGCATATAGCTCTTGAGCAAGAGGTAGCCGCTCTTGGTGTGATGCTACAAATGAAAGCTTATAATTTGGCGCAAACTCCCAGTTGGCAGCACCAGCATAGGAAAAAGCAGAACCGTCAAAATCTTGTTTAGAGTTATCATCTACATCGATTTCTTGCTGATCTGCACGAGCAGAAAGTTCAAAATGAACATCCTTCCATTGTTTGTGTTCTAAAGCAAAAACACTCCACTTTTTTGTAGTGGTCGGTGCCATAAATGCTTCTTCACCAGTTAAATTTAGTTTTTGTTGGCCTAACTGGGTACCAATTACCCCTTCCCAATCAGCAATAGGGTTATGGACTAACTCAATACGCCCATCATAACCTTTGTTTTGGAATCGAGTCGCGATTGTCCCTTCTTCAATTTCATCATGCTGATAATCTGTATAGCTCGCTTGGGCACGTAACTTTTGGAAGCCTGCAAATGGATCATTTAACTCGGTTTTAAAATCATAACGCTCAGACTTTAAGTCAATCCATGGACCGCCATGTTCATGCTCGTGGTCATGAGCTTCTTCATCACTATGCCCTTCATGGTCATGGTCTCCACAATGTAAACTTAGATCATGAATATGACAGGTCTCATATTCATGGCTATGCCCCGGTAAACCATACTGGTCTCGACGGTTACTATACGAAATACCCGTATAACCGCGATCATAAATCCAAGACAACCCCACGTTCACTGAATCACCTTGTGCAAAGGTATTGTCTACACGGCGCTCTTTTTCACCTTCATGAATATAGTTTGGTGCAATATAGTTATTCGCATCACGTGTTAACCCCTCAACACGTAATGCAACTTGGCTTCCCAACCCTACAGTTACCCCAGCACTCGCCAGCTTTTCATCACTTCCAGTGTTGTAACGTAAGCCAACTTGTCCTTCATAACCATTTTCAGGCATTTGTGTAGGGATCTTGTTATCAATAACGTTGACTAAACCACCAACAGTTCCCGCACCAAACAATAAAGTAGAGGGCCCACGAATCACTTCAACTTGTTTTGCAAGAACTGGATCTACTGTTACAGCATGATCAGGAGACAAAGTTGAGACATCCACATTTTCAGATGAATTTTGAAGAACTTTAACACGTGGTCCATCTTGGCCACGAATCACCGGACGACTTGAACCAGCCCCAAACTGATTCGCATAAATCCCCACCTCACTATTGAGCGCATCCCCAATAGTGGCGGCCCCTTCAGTCAAATGCTTTTGGTCAACTACAGTATCAGCGACTGCAAAATCTTTTGAAGTTTGCTCAAGGGGGTGCGCCTTGATGCGGATAGTTTCTAACTTCTCAACATTTTCATTTTCTGCTGCAAATACAGGTATAGATATGGCAGCCAAAATGGATAAGGTCAAAATATTTTTATAGAACAACATGAGGTGAGTCTCTAATCGTACGCCTTTTGTTTTGTTATATTATAACATTTCAGTTGTTTTGCAATAAAAAACATTCGCTAATGACATGTTTCGATAGACTCAACTTTTTGATGATGTGAGAAGCTTTCTTTTCTAATGCCTTTTACAATCTCCCATGCAGTTATCGCCCCTCCACTTGCTAAATTGAGCCGAAACACGTTACCCATTGCCGCCTTAGCAATTGGCAGTATGACGCCCGATCTTTACCGCTTATTTACAATGCAATCAGGTATGCTGACTCATCAATGGAAGGGGCTTTTCTACCCTAATCTTGCATTAGGGTTATTATTCTGTGTCATTTGGTACTTACTTTACCGACCTGTGGTTTACCGTTTTTTTGGTATCCAACACGATTTAAAACTAGATTCTTTTAGACATTTTTTTAGCTTTTTTATTGGAGTCATAATTGCTCTACTCATTGGTATAGCAACACATCTCATTTGGGATGGGCTTACCCACTCAGACTTTAGAACTTTTATATTTCAAGACTTTTTATCGCAAACTGTTCACTTGTTTGGCCGTCCTTATCCATTGCATCGCTTTCTTCAACTCGGTTCTTCTGCTCTGGCATTACCTTTTTTAGGCTGGATGAGTATTCATTACTATCAGCGCCATAAACAGCATTGGAAAGTAAATTATAAAATTAAAATTTTTGCTTGGTGTTTATTTGCTTTATCTACACTTTTAGGCTTATTTTCTTTTTGGGACTATGCCCGTTATATTCCCCATGAGGTTTGGCATTCTGATACCTATTATTTTACTGGCCGCTCTATTAATGAGTTTATGCAAGGTTGGTTAAGTACGTTTAGTTTGGGATGTCTATTATTCTTATTTTTAGACCGACAACAAAGAATGGGCTAAATAGCTAAACTTGCTGCCAAATTGCTCATTTTTAGCTAAATTATAGCTGTTTTTTGATCTAGTTCTTGTGGCATGCCATTCAACAGGGCATAATCGAAAACTTATTTTTTTGACGGTGCGCGGTTTACGCATCCGTCTTTTCAGCCAATATAGTTTGGATAATCTTCATCATGATGCGAACTCATTACTGTGGCTCTTTAACTGAAGCCCAAATCGACCAGACCGTTACATTATGCGGTTGGGTACATCGTCGCCGTGACCATGGCGGTGTTATTTTCCTTGATATGCGTGACCGTGATGGTCTCGTTCAAGTGGTTATTGACCCAGATACTCCAGAAGCATTTGCAACTGCAGATAAAGCACGTTCTGAATATGTATTAAAAATTACAGGTCGTGTTCGTCGCCGTTATGAAGGTACTGAAAACCCAAATATGGTGAGTGGTCAAATCGAAGTTTTAGGCAAAGAAATCGAAGTTCTTGCTGCATCTGAAACTCCACCATTCCCATTAAATGACGACACAATTAATGTGTCTGAAGAACACCGTTTAAAATATCGTTTCTTGGACATCCGTCGCCCAGAAATGTTAGAGCGTTTACGCTTCCGTTCTAAAGTAACCAACTTGATTCGTAACTATTTAGACGATCATGGTTTCTTAGACGTTGAAACTCCGATTTTAACTCGTGCAACCCCTGAAGGTGCGCGTGACTATTTAGTACCAAGCCGAGTACAAAATGGTAGCTTCTATGCACTTCCACAATCACCACAATTATTCAAACAATTGTTGATGGTTGGTGGTATTGATCGCTACTACCAAATCGCGAAATGTTTCCGTGATGAAGACTTACGTGCTGACCGTCAGCCTGAATTTACTCAAATCGACATTGAAACATCGTTCTTAAACGATGATGACATTATGGATTTGATGGAAGGCATGACTGTTAAATTATTTAACGACTTGCTTGGCGTAAAATTTGAAAAATTCCGCCGTATGCCATACAGCGAAGCAATGCGTGACTATGCATCTGACAAGCCAGACTTGCGTATTCCGTTAAAACTCGTTGATGTTGCAGACTTAATGCAAGAAGTTGAGTTCAAAGTATTTGCAGGTCCAGCTAAAGACCCTAAAGGCCGTATTGCAGCACTTCGTGTACCGGGCGCAGGTTCATTAACACGTAGTCAGATTGACGAATACACTAAATTTGTCGGTATCTACGGTGCAAAAGGCTTAGCGTACATTAAAGTCAATGAAATCGAAAAAGGAATTGAAGGCCTTCAATCTCCTATCGTTAAATTCATCGAACCAATCGTAATGCAATTGCTTGAACGTGTTGGTGCTGAAAATGGCGATATCGTATTCTTTGGTGCGGACAAAGCTAAAATTGTAAATGATGCAATGGGTGCCCTTCGTGTCAAGATCGGTCATGACTTGAACCTTGCGACTTGTGAGTGGGCTCCACTTTGGGTTGTTGACTTCCCAATGTTTGAAGAAACTGACGATGGCAAATGGACTTCTGTTCACCATCCATTCACATTACCTAAATCTAGCGTAGAAGACGTGAAGAGCAATCCAGGCGAAGCACTTTCTGTTGCTTACGACATGGTATTGAACGGTACTGAAGTTGGTGGTGGTTCACTTCGTATTTACACATTAGAAATGCAAAAAGCGATTTTTGAAGCGCTTGGTATTTCCGATGAAGAAGCAGAAGAAAAATTCAGCTTCTTACTCAATGCGCTTCGTTACGGTGCACCTCCTCACGGTGGTTTGGCATTTGGTCTTGACCGTTTAGTAATGCTTATGACTGGCGCGACTTCAATTCGTGATGTTATTGCGTTCCCTAAAACGAAAACTGCTGAATGTCCACTTACTCAAGCACCAGCTCCTGTTGAAGCAAACCAGCTTCGTGACTTGGGCATCCGCTTACGCGAACAACAAAAGAAAGAAGCTTAATTGCTCTTTAATAAAAAACCCTGCAATTGCAGGGTTTTTTATTAAGAAATAAGATATATATTCGACTTACCTAAGCTATGCTTTGCGAATATGCTGGTCAGTGGCATAATAAGGTGCTTTTAATTTAGAGGTCAGCTTTATGGCTATGCGCCCAGATGTACGTCGACATGCTTTAGTCGTGATTGTATTCTCCCTCGCACAATGGTTTTTCATGCGCTACATCCTTGCGAATGAATTATTTAACCTCACGACGAACCAACGTATTCTTTATTTCTGTGTAAGTAGTTTAATCGGAGCATTACTTATCTTTGTTGCACTGATTTATATGGTGCTCAAAGGTAATGCGGACCAAAAATAAAATTCATAAACTTAATCTTGAATCAAGTTTATGAAAGACTTAGCCATTGTTTCCATATCTATAATACTTTTGACTTCTTTTGGTATGTCATAAGGATGATTAATACATTCTTTTAAAGCAATGGCTAACTTCTCTATGTCATTTTTTGGAATTAGATAGCGGTTCATAATCGGATTATCAAAGAGTAATGCGATGCTACTACTTGAGTTATAACTTACTATTGGTACATCCAAACTCAAAGCTTGTAATAAAGATATCGGGCTTCCCTCACTTGATGAGCTCATAACCACACACCGAGATTGACATATAAAATCTTGCGGACTACTGGACCAACCAAGGAAATCTACACGATTTTGTAGATTTAATTTATTCACTAAATTTTTTAAAGGTAAAATTTCAGGACCATCACCTAATATTCCAAGTTTTCCGCTCACGTTTGCTTTATTGAACGCCTTAATAGTATGATCAACCTGCTTAAGATTCACTAAACGCCCTAAAAATAAAGCATCCCACTTTTTTGAATTAAAACGGTTTGTGTTTTCTGGTAATTCAATACCATTTGGAATTGTTACAAACTCTGATGATTCTAAGATCTTTTTATATGCTTCTTCGAGATGCTTACTGACAATAACAATTCTTTTCCCCTTAAGTAATTGTTTAAAATAAATTTTATGACGTTCGTAACGTAAATAACTACGCAACTGCCCCCAAATATCCTTAAAAGCTCTTCTCTCTAATATCTCCCCATGTACCCAAAACCAGATTTTATCTTTTTGTCTAAGATAGTCATAAAGATAATATCCATTGTGAAATCCTAAAATAATTAAATTATAATTCCTCTTATTAATTTTTTCTTCAACCATAACCTGTTCAGCTTTTGTTAAATTTTTCCTTTTCCACAATTTACCATAAGAAAAATCATGGCGAATATTTAAACTAATAAGTTCAACTGATGGTTCAAGATGACATTCCTGATTCGTATTATCAAGTGCACAAACTGTGACTTTAATTAATGAAGAGCGGCTTAAAAAGTTTGCGAGAGCACTTGTAATGCTTTGAGCACCACCCTTACCTAAGTTATCAACAATAAAAAGTATTTTCTTCATTTCCAGATTTTCAACTTCAATAAATAATATCTAAACCAGTTACTTACTCTTAGCCATAAATATCCAGAAAAAGATTTATTTATTTTAAAAAGCGCTTTTGTTATTTGTCTATTAATTTTATATTCAGCCAGAGGATATAAAAAATGAAATTTATAGTCTTGTATAATTTTTTTCATATCATTATACATTGCTAAATGATTATGAGAAAAGTTAGAGTCATGTACTCTGTAACCACAAAAGACTTCTGGTATATAGTCGAGTCTTTCACCATTCTTTGTTAGCTTTAACCACAAGTACCAATCTTCAACTTTTATACTTTTATCATACCCATTTACATCTTTTAAAGTACTCAAACGAAGCATTTGTGTACATGCGGGCAAATCATGCTTATTTAGAATAATATCTTCAAATGAAAATGATGTCTTATTAGAGATCCTCGTAGTAACTGCATTTCCACTCGCATCAATAATTGCTACTGCACTAAATACCCCAATAACAGGAGTATTTTCAAGGTATTCGACTTGTCTGAATGTTTTCTCAGGGAACATTATGTCATCTGACGCAATCAGAGATACATATTTTCCCTGACACCATTGTATTGCTTCATTTAGTGTCGCACTCAGACCTTTATTTTCACGTGTGTAACATTCGAACCGTTTAAATCTTCCTCGACATTCTGACTCTATTTTTTTTATTTCCTCAAATGAACCATCTTTTGAACCATCATCAATAACGATGAGTTCAATAGCTTTATAAGTTTGATTTATAACAGACTTGATACTATCAAGAATATACTGGCGATGATTATAACAAGGTATAATTACCGAAACTAAAGGCTGCATTTAATATACTCATATCTAGTAAAAATCTTAATTATTTTTACTTGATTCTTTAAAATCAACATAGTTACCATTTCAATTAACAGATAAAAAATTATTAGCTCATAATTAGCTTAACTCATTCCATTTTTTATATACTTACTTTTATACAATGGGGTATACCGATAACAGCCACCTACAGAAAACCTGCAGAGTAAGTTTGCTAATATTAATGGATATTACGCGGTCTCCCCTTCTGAATTGATTAAATATCTTCATTTAAGATTTTTTGCACTCACTATAATATCTTTCTAAAAATAGTTAATACATCTAATCAACTAGTTATAGTAATGATAAACGTCATGGATAAAGTCATTATGCTCTTTTGCTATTTGTTCAAAGCAATACTTTTCTAATGCTTCTTTCTTGGCTTGCTGCGCGAGCTGTAATGCAAGATCTGGGTTTTTGATTAAATATTCAATGCCATTTGCCAAATCCTGAGCATCGCCCACTTTGGCAACCCAAGCATTTTCTCGATGCTTACATACTTGTAAAGGGCCAACATGATCACTACTCAAGACAACCTTTCCCCAACCAAAAGCATCAAGTATTCCAAGTGGCTGAATATCATTTAGAGAAGGAATAGCCATAATATCTGCTGTATGGTAAATCTCAATTTTTTGCTGCGCATTTACCCATCCAGGAAATTGAACTAAATGTTCAATACCAAAATCCTGAACCATTTTTTCATACTCGGCTTTATTTTCTCCATCACCAGCAAGTATTGCTTTAACCTGAATATTCTTTTGATTCAATAAATGAATAGCTTCAATTAGGACATGGACACCCTTATTTGGTATCATACGGGTTAGCATTGCTATAGTAACCGGGTTCCTAAAAGGTTGAGGAAGTGCGGGCTCCTCCGGCAGATGCATCAGATTAGAAATTACACGATGCATTTTTATTGATTTTTGCTTTTCTGTTAATAGAGATTTCACCAGCTCTTGAATATGAGGTGTGATATGAATGAATGCATCAGCTCTGATCGTCCTTTTTACATTATGGCTATGATTCACAGCAATAACAGGTATCTTTTTTGACATGCCGATCTGAGCATTTTTAAATAGCCAAACAGCCTTTCCACTATGGGCAATAATTACATCTGGTTGTTGTTCTTTCAAAAATTTTCTAACTTTTAGAGCAGCATTAATACTATAAAAACCGGTATTAGGAATGACATGAATTGGACGTGACCCACTACTGAGGTGTTCATTTTCAACACCACGCAGCAGAACAACCTGATGACCATTAAGCTCTAATGTATCAGCTATATTCAACATGGCTTGCCAACGACCGCCTGTTGCATCACCATAAACAGTATTAATAATTTTCATAAATTTTTGCCTAAATTTAAAAGACAAACATGTTAAAGAGAGAATAAGCTCGCCTTTCAATTTGTGATGGTACTAAAAATTAAAAGTATTCACTATGTTTAGTTTAAACAATAGACTTAGTGAGTGAATAGTGATAATACTTTATTACAACTCTTACTTACCTGTTTCCAGCCTACCATTAGCACTGAGTTTATCTATAACTTCAATAATGGCATCTGCAACAACCTGTTGGCCCACTGCCGATAAATGGGTTTGATCGTCATAATTTCTAGTTTCATCTAAACTCAAACGCTCATAATTTGGAACATATAAAACACGCTTACCATCAGATAAGGCTTTTAAAGCCTGATTATATTCACGAATTCTAGGTTCACGACTTTTATCTAAATTCGGATAAGTATCAATTAACAAAATATATTTAGCTTGACTATGTTCAATGATATATCGAATATTTGCCATATATTCTTCTAAAGGGACAACATTCTCTGTACCAACCAATCGATGCCAATGAAATTTACGTGCATATTTTTTTAACTTTTTAACAAGTTTACGCAAGAATTTACGCCATGGACTATCTGGGTAGTATAAAACAAAAGGAGAACCTTTAAACGTTAACCAACTATCAACCCCTCCATATTGGATACTAATAATATCCGCAGTTCGTACATCCGCTTTATGATTAAAAAATTGCACCCCTTCACGAGTACTACACATGGTGTAACCATAATTTTTCAATTGCCACCCTTTTGCTTGAGCAACTCGCTCAGGATAGGCAGCCCCAATATTGTTAACTTCTCCGATTGTATTACACCCTCCTAAAGCAATATAACGTAGTTGAGTCATCGGAATTTCCCAAAGAGATTGAATGAGGTTATTATAAGCCACAAAAGAGGCATATGTTACATTATTGTGAAAAACATAAATGCTATATTATTCCATATTATATTTGTGAGGATCTATGTACACATCGTTAGGACAATCTTCTGAGATATATCATGTACATAGAGAAAGTCTCGCACCTCTTCCTCAACAAGAGTTCAATTTACCATTTGCCTCTATCGACTGTGATGTAGTTGTTTTACTGGCATGCACACAAACACAAAATAAAGACACAATTATTTATTTAAAAGGTCCAGATATACTCGATAAAAAATTTATCGCTACCCGCTTTTTTTTCCAGTCTGAAGGATTTATTTTCAACTTTTTTGGTTCATTTATCAAAAGAATTCGTTCACGCCGCCAAAACTTTAGTAGTGAATCTTACCGGATTCTACTTACAGATATCACGGAAAATCATTTAGAAAGAAATATCAAAACACCAGAAACAGCTTATAACTGGACTAATCCGCGTTGGCGCTTAAGCGAAGAAAAACGTAATGAGCGATATAAAAAACTTCTTCAATCATTTCAAACTGATGGATATAATTTTGCACATCCAATGCATATCATGCTGTGTCGATCTATGGGGGTAAAAGATAAATTAAATCAAGGCCATCATCGCATTATGTTCTGCAAAATGTTTAATATTCATGAGGTTAGCACTAAATTTATTAGCTCTGCATACATGCCAATGGCTATCCAACCATTTTTTAAGAAATTTATTATGCTTATTAATTACAAACAAGTTTAAAGAAAAAATTGTTTGGTTATTTAACTATAGTAAACAATAAATAACCAATCATTTTGAATTTTATCATCAGAAAAATTAGTAAGTATTTTATAATTTTTCACTAGCTAAGTGATTATTTAAGGCTTTATATAAATTATGGCTATGAACCACTTGATGGTAATGGTCAAGATATTGATTGATTTCTGATAAATGTTCGATATCCAGTTTAAATAACCATCCTTTTTCTTCAAGCATTGATAACTGTGAATCAATTAATGGATCCTTCATTTCAGTCTGATTATATACAACTATAAGAGGCTTTTCAGCCATCATGATTTCAGCCATCATTGAGGTAGAATCCTGACTACATACCACCCAGTTTGCAGCCTTAATATAGTTTTTAATATCACACGCTTGCCCTTTAGCTACCCATGTCATTTTATCTTGTGCTTTAAAAATCTCCATTTTTTCACAATAGTTCCTCAACTCAGTTTCAAATTTCATTGATGTCCTTCTTGAAGTGGTTAGAAGTAGTCGGGACTCTGGGAATTGTAAACGAATATTTTGTAGTAACTTTGCCCACTGTAATGGCGAACAAATTCCTACTTTTTCACTATCAGCACCAATGAGTACTGTAATTACTTGTTCATGAGAACTGATTTCCAGATTCTTCCTTGCTTGATCTTGAGTTAGCTGAAGGCTAGTCATTTTATTCGGTGCAATAGGGTAATATAAATAATGCTCTAATGATGCTTGTTGCTCACGTACTGTAAAAATCACATCAAATTTTTTTGGTGAGATTCCTCTCAATGAACTTGCCACAATATTTTTTACATTATATTTTCTAATCAAAAAGTACTTTTTTAATAGAACATTTGGTATTAAAGTATTACCTCCTGAGGAAATAATATACGCGACAGGCAAATCATCTAAACGTTGAAGCATCTCATCAGACACAAAATAACGTAACCAATTAATATCAATGTGAAAATTTAATAGCCAGCGAAGCAGACGATACAACCAGTGATTGGGTTGTTCCAAATGAATCCACTCAACTTTATATTCTTGATTTTGATTTAGAAGTTGAATAATTCCTTGGGTCTGTGTTTCATGACCAGCCTTATCATCTGTCAGGGCTAAAATTACTTGTTTTGAGGAAGAAAGCTGCTGCGTTTTCAAGCTAGATCCTTAAAATTCAAAATTAAAACTTATCTCAAGGTTCTAAAAAAGATGAAACCTTTTAAGAAATTTTCAGTTACATTTAGATTATTTTATTTATGTTAATACTAAACTCTTAAGAGAATATTAATTTTCACAACTTCTTAGAAAATTTAACAATAACATTTACAAATCCTCTTATATAATTACAACAACAATTTATAATTAAAAAAAACATATTATTACATTCAAGATATTTTTTAGTTGATATATCTTGAAAAACCTAAATAAATGGTATGAATTTTATAGTAATGATTGATAGACTTGGACCGTATGATCAATCATTTTTGTAAAAGTCAGTTGTTCCTGTGCCAGAGCATAAGCCTTTTTAAAACTTGCTTCAGGGACTACCACATCCAAATAGTTTTGAATCACTTGTTGCAATGCTTCAATATTATTTGGTTCACATAGAAACTCAACAGGAATAAACTCAGCCATCATTCCGACATCAGTTCCTAACACAGGACGTTGAAGCAATAAACTTTCAGCAAGTGTATACGGCCCCCCTTCACGCAAGGAAGACACAATCAAAGCCTCATGGTCTGTAATCAATGGGTGAATATTGTCGCTATACCCATACAAGTGAACCCGATCAGCTAATTGGTACTCTTGAATCAATTGCTCTAACTTTTCTCGTTCTTCACCATCACCAACAATAGTTAATTGGTGTGAAATGTTCCGCCAAGCAGCCAGTAAAAGATCGAAACCTTTCACTTCATTTAAACGCCCAATGGCAATAAATTTTCTATTTTTTACAAATGATTGAGCAGGCATATTCAAAGAAATACCATTATAGACCACACTGAGTTTTTCCGGCTGCCCCACAATCTGCGCGAGTCGCTTACTCACACAAATGATATGATCAAATGCCAAGTAAGAATCAATCTTTTTCTTTGCACCATGGATAGTCACCACACAAGGGAAATCAAAACCTACAATCATGCCTTGCAACAGTTTGGCCGTTTTAGAAGCATGAGCATGTAGCACTTGTGGTTCTGTCCCCAATATTGTTTTTTTAAGCAGATATTTCGTCCACGGGTTATAACGACTGCCACTCATATCAAAAGCAACAAAGTTTACCGAACTTTCCACCTGACTTTGATATTTCTGATGTGCAATTAAAGAAACTTCATGTGCTTGTGATAAACCAGCAGCCAGCTCAAGTACATGCTTTTCTAGGCCACCTTCCTCATCACTTGCCATCACAAGCGTAATTTTCATGATTAGCCCTCACGCGTACCAAGTTTTAAACGAAGTTTGACGGCGAATAATGAATCTTTTCCGCTGATCTTAATACGTTGTAGTTGCATAAAGTCCGGCTGTTCATCATCAATGCCTTCCATTGTGGTCACTGCATTGCTATACCCTGACTGTTTTGCCAGTTTAACATCTCGGTCTGAGTAAATACCAAATGGATAAGCAAAACTGTTTACTGGTTTTTCTATCAGTTGTTCAAGCCACTGCTTTGAATCTGATAGTTCTTTTAAACAATCCGTATCATCCAGTTTGTTTAAATTAGCATGCGTTAACGTATGTGAACCAATTTCAATCAGTTCGCTATCTGCCAGTTGCTTGACTTGAGCATCATTCAACTTAGCCTCACGCATGAGTTCACCACTATTATGATGTTCTTTTTTATAGGTTGACCAATCACGATCATGACGATCAACCACCACATATATGGTTGCCTTGGCCTGATATTTTTCTAAAATGGGATAAGCATTTTGTAAGTTGTCTAAATAACCATCATCAAAGGTAATGGCAACTGTTTTGGCTGGGTGCTTTCCCCAGTTCTCTTGCAATTCCTGCATCGTTACAAAATGGAAGCCTTGCGCTTTCATCCAGGCAACTTGCTTTTCAAACTCAGCGGGCTTGACCCGAAGCTTATTAAATTTGGCACCATTAATATGGTCTCGTACCATGTGATACATCAATACACGTGGTCGATTCCAATCCACTGCTGGCTTCCACCACGCATACTTATAGCTAAATAACACAATAAGCAAGACCAGTAAAATCAGGATATAAAACACAATGCCAAACTCATTATTTCGCTAAAAGATATGTTGCCACACGGTCTGCTTCTTTAAAAGCATAAGGTTGTGGCAACTGTACGACACAAGTATTCTGTGAAATTAGTTGTGATTCTATCATTTTATCAATCGAGTGCGTAATTCTATCGTCTTTCAACCGATCGATTGCTATGACCCCTACGCGACAACCCGCAGTAAGTGCTTCAAAAACCATAGAAACGCTATCTTCTGTTACCCATACAGCTTCTGCTTTTTGCATCTCTTCAAAAATCCAGCCCTGAGGTGTTTGCTCAACCGGAAATATTTGTAAATGCGGGGCAAAACTTTGTTGTCTTAAAATATCAATAAACTCTGCTGGTGTTCGACGTGAAGTCGTTAAAATGATTTCGGCATCCGGATTATTCTCAACAATCTTTTGCACGCTTAATAATACTTTTTCTTGGTTCCATTGATGCCGTTTTGACGAACCACCTAATGCAATTAAAATTCTAGAAGCTTGATGGCGTTTTTCATTACGAATGGGATTTAATGCCCCACGCGTAACAATCACTCGATTATTCGCAGGAATACCGTCGTGCTCTGGAATCACAGCATAATTAAACCAAACCGTCGGTAAATTTGGCTTCATTAAAATAATCGTTTTGGCCTTTTTGAAAATTTTACCGAGCAACCAGACACGAAAATGCGTATGACTTCCAACACCAAATATAAAATCGGGCGCCTGTTGAAATAGAGATTTTTTTGAAGAAAAAAGCGCTTTGATTAGAGAAAAAATAGGCAAGTCATTAATAGAAACTTCTTCAAAAGTTGCATTTGCCTGCTGTCTTTGCATCGCCTGAAACAAGCCTAAAGCTTGTGAGCGATGCCCTGCTTTACCATCAGAGACATAGACAATATGCATAAAAGCTCCCTAACACAAAAATAAAAAGGCGAAACCAACGTTCGCCTTTTCATGTTAACGGATTAACTTATTTTACGTAAGTTAACCAGTGTTCATATTTTGGATTTTTACCTTGAACTGCATCAAAGAAAGTCTTTTGGATTTCAGTGGTAATTGGGCCACGGCAACCCGCACCGATTTGACGGTCATCGTATTCACGAATTGGTGTTACTTCAGCAGCAGTACCTGTGAAGAATGCTTCATCAGCAATATAGAATTCGTCACGCGTAATACGACGCTCAACAACTTCATAACCAAGATCTTTAGCAATCGTCATCACGGTTTGGCGTGTAATACCGTCAAGTGCACCACCCGCAATATCTGGAGTGTGTAAAACACCATCTTTAATCAAGAATACGTTTTCACCAGAACCTTGGCATACATAACCTTGTGGGTCCATGAGCATTGCTTCATCGTAACCAGAATGTGCAACTTCTTGGTGAGCAAGAATTGACAACGTGTAGTTACCAGATGCTTTTGCTTTACACATGGTCACGTTTGGATGGTGGTGAGTAAATGATGAGGTTTTAACGCGAATACCTTTCGCCATTGCTTCATCACCAAGATATGCACCCCATGCCCATGCTGCAACAGCGGCATGAATAGTGTTATTTGTTGCTGCAATACCAAGTTTCTCTGAACCGATCCAGATCAGTGGACGTAAATAGCAAGAAGCTAATTTATTTTCACGAACAACATCGATTTGTGCTTGTTCAAGCGCTGCTTGATCATACGGCACTTTCATTTGATAAATTTTTGCTGAATTTAACAAACGTTTTGTGTGGTCTTGAAGACGGAAAATTGCAGTACCTTTAGGAGTTTCATAAGCACGAACACCCTCAAATACGCCCATACTGTAGTGTAAAGTATGGGTTAAAACGTGAATCTTTGCATCACGCCAATCAATTAATTGTCCATCTTGCCAAATAAAACCATCACGATCAGCCAAATTCATGGAACACTCCAAATTGTTATAAAATCATTCACTATCCAACTCAACCGAGGCGGTTGGGTCTATTAATCTTTGCCATAAATTGCAAACGACCGCACGGGTACTACGCCAGTCCGCTGCGCTTACTTGCATGGATTGATTCGCAAGGGCTAAGCGGTGGCTTTCGGCACGTTCACTAAGATAGGCTCGAATTAATGCTGTGGCATCTTCACTGGATAAGCAGTCTGCTTTAGCAGCATCTTCTAATATTCTTACATTATCAGAATAATGGGCGAGATCGGGTTTCGTCCCGCTCCATGCAAGTACAGCATACTGTGCCATAAATTCGATATCTACGATACCACCTGCGTCCTGTTTTAAATGAAAAATACCATGTTTTTTTTGTTCAGAAGATGAACCTAAGTGGTCTTTCATTTTCTGACGCATTTTCAGCACTTCCTCACGAACATAAGCCTCATCTCTAGATTGAGTCAATATCTCGCGGCGAAATATTTCAAATTTTTGGCAAAGCGCTTCATCACCTGCAATAGAACGCGCACGAACTAATGCCTGATGCTCCCAAAGCCATGCACTTTTCAACTGATAATGCTCATAGGCTTTCAGGCTTGTCACCAATAAACCTGCCTCACCTGAAGGTCTTAAACGTGTATCAATTTCATAAACGCGGCCATCAAGCGTTTGAGTGGTCATTAAAGACATAAACTTTTGAGCGACACGCATGGCAAACTCAAAACCAGTTATTGACTTAGTACCATCCGTGTCGGCTTGTTCATCTAGATAGTGAATAAAGACCAGATCTAAGTCCGAACCATAGCCCAGCTCAATACCACCCACCTTGCCATAACCAATGACAGCAAAGGCTTTATAATCGAGTGAACAACGTTTTCCCTCGACATCTTTTGGGTAACCATGACGCTTTGCTACGGTCTGATAAGCTAAATTAAGAGTTGCATTAACACTGACTTCTGCAATATCTGTCAAAGCATCAGATACCTTCATAAGAGGACTTTCAGCTAACACATCACTTGCAGCGACCGTTAACACATTACTCTTTTTAAACAGGCGAAGTACCCGCATTTGATCTTCGACCTGATCAATTTCGATACGAAGTAATTGCTGACGTAATGAGTCTTCCAAGTCCTTACGTTTTGGTAATTCAAAGTCCATCGACAAGAACTCATCCAGCAATACCGGATATTGCGTTAACTCTTCACAAATCCAAGGGCTCACTGTTGCCATTTTTACTAAGCGTTGTAATGCCCCTTTACTTTCAATCAGCATTACCAAATAGACGGTTCGACGCATGACTGATTCAATCAGTGGCATTAAACGTAATAATGCAGTTTGTGGTTGTTCTGACTGTAAAATGGCTTCAATTAAATGGGGCCAAAACGTTTTTAAACGCTGCACGGCATTGGAAGGAAGTTTTTTAAGTGCATGACCATGCCAGAACTCATGAATCAGATTTTTTGCATTATCATCTAACACTTCATCTAGCTGCTGCTCTAACTGTCCAAAGTTCTCGGTAGCTGCATTGGAACTTGTGTCTTCAATGAGCTGCTTAAACTGAACTTTTACTTTTTGGCGTTTCTCGTTAAGAACATCAATAAATTCATTCCAACTCGTAAAACCCAAGGTATCTATAATGCGTTGTCGTAAATCTGCTTCTTCTGGTAATAGTTGCGTTTGCTGATCATTCAAGGCTTGAATTGCATGTTCAACACGTCGCAAAAACAGGTAAGCATCTTCAAGCTCTAGTACGGCCTGTTTTTCTAACAAGCCTGCCTCACCAATATGTTCAAGACTGACTAAACATTGACGGTCTTGCAGCTCACGTTTAGAACCGCCGTAAATAAGCTGGAACACCTGAACAATAAACTCAATTTCGCGTATACCGCCTGCCCCGAGTTTAATGTCATCTTCAATATGCCGGCGTAATACTTCGCGCTCAATCATCGCTTTCATATCGCGCATGGCAGCAAAAGCGGTGTAATCGACATAACGGCGGAATACAAAAGGACGTGTCATTTCTAATAAGTCTTGCCCTTCTTTACCCCCAGTGACAACGCGTGCCTTAATCCATGCGTAACGTTCCCATTCACGGCCATGCTGACTTAAATATTTTTCTAAAGCTGCATGACTAATCGCTAATGCAGAGCCATCTCCCCAAGGCCGTAAGCGCATGTCTACTCGAAACACAAAACCATCTGCGGTGATATGTTCAAGTAAATAAATAAGTTTTTGTCCCCACAAAATACAAAACTGCTGTACATCAATACATTTACGACCGTTGGTTTCGCCTTGCTCATCAAAGGCAAAAATCAGGTCGATATCACTTGATAGATTTAATTCCTGTGCCCCAAGCTTACCCATGGCAACCACAATCAAATCTTGAACTTTGCCTGAATAACTTAATGGTTCGCCGTGTTTAGCAACCAATGCAACACGAGCAAAAGCCTTTGCGGCACAAATACTTGCATCGGCAAAGTCTGAAAGTTCACGAGTAAGTGTAACGACATCCGTCAGTTGATTGGCATCTTGCCAGATCCAGCGAAACATTAAACGACTGCGCAGTATACGAAGCGCACGCATCCACGTTATTTCATCGCCAATTCCGTCAAGGGTGGTGTCTACAAGTTGGTAAATTTGTTCTGTTGAGAGCGGTGCAGCAAATTGATCTATTTGATAATCTTGTTCTAAAACAGCCTGATGTAATCCTAAAACTTGTTCAGCATATTGGCTGGCACGCAATGTTTTTTGTAACTGCTCCGCATTCATATAAAAAAGCTCTTTTCCTCAGACTCTCTTTTTAGTTATAGCAGTTCAAGTAGTAGTAGGAAAAGGGATTAAACCAATTTTGCTTCAGATGTATTTTGTTGTTCTACATGATGTTCAGGAACTTCTTGAGCAGAAGGTAATAAAACTTTAAAGGTCGTTCCCACTCCTTTTTGGGAAGTTACACTAATTTTCCCCTGATTAATCTCGACAAAACGCTTACATAAGCTCAAACCTAAACCCGCACCTTTTTCCCCAGCGGTGCCTTTAAAGCTTGCTGTAATACGCGGATGGAATAAATTTGCCATTTGCTGTTCAGTCATGCCAAGCCCTGTATCACGTACAGTGATTTCAACATTTGTACCCACCTGCTTCGCTTCAATGAATACTTTTCCAGAACCGTCAACATCGGTAAATTTCAATGCATTTGACACCAAGTTTTGGATCACGGAAGTCATCATATTGATATCGGCATAGATTTTTAAATCTTCGGAAACCGCATTTACCAATTCAATATTTTTCTTTAAAGCCAAAGTATGCAGCACATCACAAACAATATTGCTCACTTGTCTAAGCTTAAAATTAATTGGGTGATAAACAAAGCGACCACCTTCGGCCATTGCCCATGTCAGCAAACTTTCAAGTAAGTTATAGGTCGATTGAGAAGTGTCGTATAAATAATCGGCAATGTTTTGAATACTCGACTCATCCAGTGTTTCACGTTCTTTAGCTAACACTTCGGAGAAACCTAACAAGCCATGAAATGGTGCCCGCAAGTCATGCGAAATAATGGAAAAGAACTTTGTTTTACTCGAGTTCAGCGCGACTTGCTGCTCATAGAGTTCATTTAATTCTTCATAATTAAACTTCAACTCGACTTGTTGCATAAAACTAGAACAGTAATCGAGAAGCAACTGAATTTGATCATCTTCAAAACAATTTTCATCGTCATCGAAGAAAACTGCAAATCCCATAGATGTCTGGTCAGGCTGCACCAAATGGACAGCTAAGGCACGCCCACATTCAATATTTAGCTCTTTTAAATAGTTGATTAAATTTTGATAAGAAGGATGATTGTGATGAATCACCTGTTGTTTAGCAAAACATTGTTTTAGGTGTCTTGAAGGTTTAAAGGAAATTGCAGTCATGCCATCTGGGCAATGATGCCAAAAATAAGGTTCCTGATTAAAAGTAAGCAAAGCTTTTTGACACTTCAACAGGCGAAGACTAAACCGGAAAAATTGCTCAATATAATTCTGCTCGGCATTTAATCCAAGTAATAGTGATATCTTACAAGCTGTTAACTGCTCTACCTGATGTAGTTCTAATCGCTGTGTCATGCCCGCCTCACAGATTTTGTCATTGTTGGTCGGAACCGCTCTTTTGAAGAATGTACTTATAATCATTATGATCTACTACAAACTTTAACACAGTACATTAAAAGAGCAACTTTCTTTTCGAAATAGAAATGTGAAGTTTCAATTAAAGGTTTTCAGATACATAAAGTGGGTATGCTTTAGAAAAATACAACAATTTTTTTGGAAGAAAGAGTTGTAAGATGTTAGAAATGCGAGTTTACAAATAGTAGAAAGATGGTCAAAAAAATTATTTGAATAAGAATTAGAGAATAAGCCTAAATACCGTTGAACACAAAGGAAAGATGGTGGACACGAATATCCCATCGTCCGATCTGCCATAACAAGGCATAACGAACCTTCAGGCAAAAAAATACCGCTTTAGTAGCGGTTTGTCTGCTTTGTTTTCAAAACGAGCGACCAAACTCGACCACCAATGTGGGTGGTAACTTTAGATTAGCTTAGATACTTTTTATTCAAGTTAAAAAGGTAATAGAAGAATGTCTTGAATCTTTACTTCAAATAAAGGAGCAATAGTACGAAAATCATTTTCTTTGAAATTTGACCTAGCATCACACTCATAGCTCATTACTCTATTCGTCACTTTATTTATAAACTGATTACGAATATCACCTATTAACCCTAAACTTTTTAAATAATCAAAATATTCTGATATTTTTGATTCTTCCGTACCTAATGAAAAATCAATTGCGTAAGTATCAGGAAATGGATTTATTTTATTACTAGCAGCCTTATCTTTAGACAAACTTATTTGATTTTTAATACTAGAAATTTCATTAAGTAATATATCGAAATAGTCTTTTTCTCCAAAACTAGCAGTATCTTTTAAGTTTGCAGGATTAGTTATTGAAAGTAGTTTAATAATTGAATTGACACTTTTTCCATCTGCAATTGCTTGTTTAGTTTCTTCTATAACCTTTTGAATAGCTTTTTGATCTGCTATTACATCTCGATAATCTAACCCATTTCGATATTGAGTATAGCGGAATAAATTAATATCAAAAATCTGAGGAGTACCTACTTCTTGTATTAGGATAGTCGGTTTATCAAAAGCTTGTCTTAATCCTAGCTCAAACAATACATTAGGATTACGTGTACTCAGATCACAAATTGCCATTGGTGATTCAAGTAATTTTTGAAGAATATCTAGATGAATTAAGTTTGTCTGAGCTACATCATCTGCTCTTACTGCACGGTATCCAGCTGCTTGACAAGCAGGTTTAATAATATCTTCATAAACACGTTTGAAATGACCTTGCTTATAGTCTGGGTGATCCGCAATAGGCATAATGATGAAACAATCATTGTTTTCTACTGCTTCTTTTACTTCAGTGGTGTCTTGTGTTTTTTTTGCAGTCATGAATCTTTAAGTAAAAAATTAATTATTATTTAGTAGTATCTTAGATGCTTATATTATGTCAACAATGTTATATAGTTATCTTAAGTTTAATTTAAAGATTTAGTTTTTTGGACGTGAGAAATGGCAGATAAAAAAGCAGAGGCATTAAAAATTGTTGAAGAGGGTTTGAAAGAATTAGAGTCACCAAAAGGTAGTGTTACTGTTGGCGTTCAAAAATTATCACGAGCTGCAAACCTACTAAATGAAGATGAGATAATTGCCTGGACACAATTACACTTGGGCAATCAAGTATATACAACAGCATTAGATAATTTTTTTAAAAAGGTTGAAATTGAAGCAAAAAAGTTAAAAAATAATAATCAGCCAGTTAAAGTTAATGCTACTGATGAACTATTTAAGAAAGAACTAAAAAAAATAATTGACCTCCATCTGCCATTAACGGAACTTGATGAATCTTATAATTTTAAAACAGACCCGAAAGCTGGAGGATTTAACTCAGTAGACTTCATTGAAAGTAAATTAAACACATTAATTAGAGAAAAAATTGGTAATGATGGCTACCATTATAAAAATCCATTACAAGCCCATATAACGTATATCAAAAAGTATGCTTTTAAATACTTAACAGATTTACATGAAAAACTTAAATTTTCTGGAACTATTACATCCAGTTTTGATATTTTAAAAAATGCAGTAGATGACCGTTTACTCGACCTAAATCCTGAAATTGCTGAACAACTCATGTTAGCTTTTAAATCAGTTTCCTCTAGTAATAAAGAAGAATGGTCACATGCCCTCACTACATGCAGACGCCTTTTGGAAAGTCTTGCAGATAAATTATACCCAGCAAGTGATTTAGTGATAGGCAAACGTACTTTTAAACAAAGTCAATTTATAAATCGTTTATGGCAATTTATGAACGATTCAATCGAATCTGAAAGCAATCGTGAATTAGCACAAGCACATGTGAATTTTTTAGGCTCGTGGCTCGAAAAAACTAATAAATTGACAAATAAAGGGGTACATGATGATGTATCTCAACTTGAAGCAACTAAGGCACTTTTCCATCTTTATTTAATGCTTGCTGATCTTTTGGACTACTTAGATCCTTCTGTCCTATCAAAAACGTCAAAACACAATTTTAATAATGCAACTTTAGATGAAATCGAAGCCTTCTTAGATATTAAAAGAGAAGTTGCCAAAGAAATTATCAAAGCTCGCTCTAATAACAAGGGAATTTTAACTCTTGAACAACTTGCAGAAGTTAAAGGTGTGGGGCCGAAGACATTAACCACAGCAAAAGAAGTTTTTGAATTTAACTAAAATATGAAAAATATAGAAAGTCTCATTCCATTTATTAAAACTTATTTGGGTGAAACCGTAGGTGGTTTCTTAATTATTGTTTTAATTTTATCAGCTGTTTATAAATCAATTTTTGATTCGGGTTTATTTCAACATTTAATTCTTTTAGTGAAATTTAAACGTTGGAAAATCGATAAAGAGATTAAGGAGCTAATAGAATTAATTGATCATGCACATCTTAAGGAAAATGTTAAAAACAAATATAAAGCTAAACTGAGATCTTTATATCTTCAAAGACAACTGCTTACTAAAGAAAAAAAAGTCGAAATCCTTGATATTCTTAGTAGCTATGTAGATGAAGTAAAAGCTGTAAGACTCTATAACACCTGTAAAAAAGTTCTAAGATATAAATCTCACTCCAATAAACTTGATTTTAAACTCGGTCATCAAATTACCGAATTACAAGCCAAAAAACATAAAAACATGGCTCTAATTGCCTATTGGGTACTGGCCACACCTGCTGCCGTTTGGGTAATGTATGAACATTATCATTTAATTTATAAGCCACCGATCAGTGCTGGTTCTAATATCTCATTTTTAATTATATTTGGCATTTACGTTATTTGGATTTTTTCATTAGCATATATATTACGTCGTTTTTTAAGGCGTTCAAATGCTTGGGAACTATTGAATATGCCTAGAATACAATAGTTTAAAACACTACAAAGATGGATTCACTTCTTCATAAGTTGTGAATCCTACTATTTTATCCCCTACCCATTCATTAACGGTATGGACGATTCGAGTTTGCTCAGTAAAAATTCGTTATACCAATAAGCTTCTCTAGCATTTTTAATTGAACCAAAGCTCTTAGCAAATAAAAAAATACCCAACAAAAAACCCCTAAGCCGTTAGCTTAGGGGTTTTCGTAGAATCATAAGATTCTGAATCTTGGTCCCGAGGGTCGGACTCGAACCGACACGTCATCTCTGACAGCGGATTTTGAGTCCGCCGCGTCTACCAATTTCACCACCTCGGGAGAGGAAGTATGTTTGTGTTGCGTATATTAGCGCTTTTGCAAAACTTGTCAAACCCTAAGTGAATATTATCGTTCACTTTTAGATCATTTAAACATTTTTCATGATTTAGGCCAGAAGCACAGCCATTAAAAAGCGAAAAAGTTTATACTAGGCGCAATTTTTGCGGTGTTTTTCCTGAATATGCAACTGTCTGACTTTTCCTTTGAACTACCCGATGAACTTATTGCCCGTTACCCACTCGAAACACGTAGTGCTTCGCGTTTATTGCATTTAGATGCTAAGGGCCAATATCACGATCATATGTTCACAGATATTATTGATCTGTTCGAAGAAGGTGATTTATTGGTACTCAACGATACCAAAGTCATGAAGGCTCGACTGAAAGGAAAACGTGCCACAGGTGGGGCGATTGAAATTTTGGTTGAGCGTATGCTGAACCACACCACAGCGTATTGCCATATTAAAGCGAGCAATTCACCTAAAGCAGGGGCTGAGCTTTTTGTCGGTGCAGACAATATTCCTGTGATTGTGCGTGGCCGTCACGAAAACTTATTTGTCGTTGAGTTTTCACAACCAATTTTGCCAGTACTTGAGCAATATGGTCAGTTACCTATTCCGCCTTACTTCAATCGTGAAGCAGAAGAAATTGACACTGAACGCTATCAAACGGTTTTCCATAATCCAGAAAAAATTGCCAGTGTGGCTGCCCCAACAGCAAGCTTGCATTTTGACGAAGAGTTGTTAGCAAAGTTAGACCAAAAAGGCGTTAAGAAAACCTTTGTGACTCTTCACGTCGGTGCAGGTACTTTTATGCCTGTACGCACTGATGACATTACAAATCATGTTATGCACAGTGAATGGTGTGATGTTCCTCAAGAAACCATTGATTTAATTTTGGCAACTAAAGCACGCGGTAATAAAGTGATTGCTGTCGGTACAACTGCAACACGTGCTTTAGAAAGTGCAGCTCAAGCGCATGGCGGAAAAATCGCAGCATGGACTGGTGATACGCAAATCTTTATTTATCCGGGTTATGAGTTCTGTATCGTAGACCGATTAATTACTAACTTCCATTTACCTGAGTCTACCCTGCTCATGTTAGTTTCAGCATTGTCAAATAGAGAAAATATTTTGGCTGCTTATGAACATGCCGTTAAAGATCGCTATCGCTTCTTTAGTTATGGTGATGCAATGCTGATTGATAAATTAGAAGTTTAAAGATTAAAGCTGGGTTAAATCTTATTAGTTAATTTGAGGTTTAACCCAGCTGACCCACCTACAATTTCGACTAATAATAAAATTTATGAAACTGCTTTTTCAAAAAATTCAAAGTGCTTTTGACAATCAAAATACACATAACAAAATTACTTTAAGAAATATTAAGGCATTAAGAAATTTACTTAATCAGCAATTACCACCTGATATTCTTGTTTATTCATTAAAGAATTGGACAGGCCCCCAACAACTTGATATTCGAAATTATATTTTTTGGAATGCTACAATTTTCGCCTTAGTTTGTATGGCCTTAGGCTTTTTAATCTCGATTTACTTCTTCCCTTTTGCCATTCTTGCGATTTTTTATGGTTTTTATCATAGAGCATCGACGGCCGAACTGATTTGCCTACTTCAAGATATCCAAACTTATTATTATGAACATAAATATAATTTCAAATTTGCAACTGAAGATAACCTACCTAAAGAAGGAACGTCCGCTTCAGACTTTCCTTTGTTTAAATTAGGCAATCAACAAAATTCAGTTTTAACTGCAATACTCGGCAAGTGGCAAGTAAGAGAAACAACTCACCCCTATAAAATATTTAGATACCATTATGTCAATCGAGAGATGGCCTATAATTCAAAAGGTAAATGGGAACTAAAAGATGTTAGCTACAATTTATACGGCATCATTTTAGAGAATTTTCCAGTTCGCGGAGTCAGCATTTCAAGTCAACAGAAAAAGGCTTGTCGCTTAGGAGTAGCTTGGGAATCAAGTGATATCCGTTTTAATCAAAAATACCAACAAAGCGGAATTAATGAATTGGACTTAGTAAAATTTCTAAGCCCTGATCGGTTGTTATTATTAGAGAAAATGTTGGAAGGGTTCCCAGGGGATTTCTATGTACACCCTGAAACATCTGCATTATGTTGGCTCTGTAATGTAAATCTTTTACGCCAGCAAAGTTTATATGGCACTAGTGTACGTGAGCTTGCTGAATGCCTTGAAACTCTTTCAATGCCAGAATTTGAGCAGTTTGCAAATATATTGCAGCATTTCATTGATGAAACTCAAATACCGAAGTCATAAAAGTAATTATTTAAGACTTATTTCTATTTATCTCTTTCAATTTAAAAGATAATCTAGAGTTAGCAATTTATGATAATCAACTCATTACCTTCATGCCAATTGATACCATACAACAAACACTTCATATAAGACGTAAAAAAAATACACAGGTCTTTCGTAATATTGCCCGACTTTGGGATGCTGGACAAAAGTCACAAACAGATCAAGAACTCTTAAACGCGTTACATCCATGGCGTGAAGATCATAACCTTCGTTTTGTGAATACCCTGTCTTATTTATTAAGTATTTGCAGTATTACGACGCTATTATTTGGATATTTTTTTCATCCTTATATTCAATATAGTTGGAGTCTATTATGGGCATTTTTAACTGGTTTCCTCGCCTATTTGCTCTATGAACCGCAAAAACCTTTAACTGAAGTTATTCATTATTTAGAACAGCGTATGACTGCTTTACGTTATGGCCTAAAGTTTCAGCAGTTACCAGCTTATCTTCCAATACAAGCCCAACCCATTTTAGTCTTAAGCAAATTAAAACAACACTTTCCACTTTTTAACCGAGGCAATGAAGCGAATGAAATTACCGAGTTTGCTTCAGTAACATGGAATGACGGCATTACAGATCATCAAGTCCTGCTATTTAAATACCACTATGTAAATAATTTACCTATTCTTCAAGACCAGAACAGCGATAAAAAAATAGTAAAAGAGATTCATAAAGACTTATGGGGCGCTTTTATTTTTCAAATACCAGCTTTAGGTATTGCTGTAAGTAATCAACGTTCTCGCTTTTTTGAACCATACTTAAGCGAATGGCAAAGTAGTGACATTCTCATTAACCAAGAACTGAGTATTTTCGGAACCGACCAGCACCAGTTAGCTAAAGAAATGAGTCCAAGTCTAACTTTAAAACTTCATGATTTTTTTCAACATTTTAGCGGGGATTTAATTTATCATCATGAAGAGCAAATATTATGTTATCTCGGTGAGCAAGATCTTTTTCAAACCATCAGTAAACGTAGTGAAATTCATGATATTCCCGCATTACGTGGTCACTTACGTACCATGACTATGCCGCAATATGAAAAATTTCAGCAATTCATGCTTAATTTAATTAAATAAATCTCTCGTACTGCTGAACTGGCAACTTATTAAAAAATAAGAAGTTAAAAGGCTCAACGAGGGAATAAAAATAAGAGGAGTAAAAATGACAGGCTTATTTATTTTCTTGGGGATTTTCGTTGTACTGATTGCTTGGGGCATCCACATTCGCAATAACATTGTGCGTTATTTCAATGCGACCAAACGCGCTTGGGCTGAGGTTGCAAATTTCGAACGCCAAAAAGTAAAAACACTTGAAGCATTAGAAATCACACTCAATCAATATACTCAGTTCGAGAAGTCAACTTTAGAACAAGTAACTGCTTTACGTCAGCAAATTCTAAGTTTGAATGTCGATCATACTGATATTGCTCAATTACAACAGATTGAAAAAATGAGTAAGGAGCTAATCCGTAGCCTAAATGTGGTGGTTGAAAACTATCCTGAACTAAAAGCAGATACGCTCTATGGCAAAATGATGGATGATATTCAGGAACAAAACGAAAATGTCGGCGCGGCAATCAGCATTTTTAACCGAAACGTCGAAGTATTTAATAATCAGATTGAAGTGTTCCCAAATAATATTATCAATACGATGACTTTATCTAAAAAAACAATTCGTCCTTTTCGAGATAATTTGGCTACTGACAATTTTGACTATAAACCGAACTTTTAGTCGAGGTAAAAAAGCAATCGGTCAACCGGAAATTTGACCGATTTTATAGTCAGCTACATTTAGTAGTAGAACTACGTCGCAGAATCAAGGAAAATAGCCCTCTTTTTAGCAGCGAACTGTTTTTTCGCCCTTGCACTGCCCTAAGGCATTGCTTGCTATTGTTCAGGATTTTTAAATGAAGTTTGAAAAATTAGGTCAGTCGGGTCGTGCCCGTCGTGGTCGTTTAACTTTAGAACATGGTGTTGTTGAAACCCCTGTTTTTATGCCGGTGGGGACTTACGGTACAGTCAAAGGCATGCTGCCACGTGATATTGAAGATATTCAGGCACAAATTATTTTAGGTAATACCTTCCATTTATATTTGCGTCCGGGCCTTGAAGTGATCAAGCAACACGGCGGCTTGCACGACTTTATTAAATGGAATAAGCCAATTTTGACTGACTCTGGCGGCTTCCAAGTATTTAGTCTTGGCGCTATGCGTAAAATTAAGGAAGAAGGTGTTACTTTCCGTTCTCCGATTGATGGTTCAAAAGTCTTTTTATCACCTGAAATTTCAATGGAAATTCAGCATGTATTGAACTCTGACATTGTCATGATTTTTGATGAATGTACGCCTTATCCTGCGACACATGAAGAAGCACAAAAATCATTACAGCTTTCTTTGCGCTGGGCAAAACGCTGTAAGGCTCATCACCACGATGAACTTAAAAATAAAAATGCGTTATTTGGCATTATTCAAGGCGGCATGTATGAAGACTTACGTGATGAGTCTTTAAATGGCTTACTTGAAATCGGCTTTGACGGTTACGCAATTGGCGGTTTGTCAGTTGGTGAACCAAAAGAAGAGATGATCAAGGTTTTAGATTATCTTCCAAACAAGATGCCGCATGACAAACCACGTTACCTGATGGGTGTAGGTAAACCTGAAGATATCGTTGAAGCGGTGCGCCGTGGTGTCGATATGTTTGACTGTGTAATGCCAACACGTAACGCACGTAATGGTCATTATTTTGTCACTGATGGTCTGGTACGTATTCGTAATAGTAAATATCGTCATGACCAAGGACCACTTGACCCACACTGCGATTGCTATACCTGTAAGAACTTTACTCGTGCTTACCTGTTCCACCTTGAGAAGTGTGGAGAGATGTTGGCATCTATGCTTGGTACCATTCATAACTTACGTTATTACCAACGTTTAACTGAAGGTATGCGTGATGCATTAGACAATGGCACTTTTGATGAATTTGTTCAGGACTTTTATGCCCGCCGCGGATTAGAAGTTCCACCATGCCCTGTCGATGAATAAGCGAGATTTGCGCTCAACCTCAAGACAAGGTAAATTGCAAAACGAATTAGGATTATGTCAGGTATCTGACTCATATTTTTTAACTTTAGGAAATTAAAATGAGCTTGTTCATTTCTACTGCACATGCAGCTCCAGCAGCAGCCCAAAGCCCTGGCCTTTTACCAAACATTTTGATGATTGTTGTATTCGTTGCAATCTTCTATTTCTTAATTTGGCGTCCTCAAGCAAAACGTGCAAAAGAACACCGTTCTTTAATCGAAAGCTTGGGTGTTGGTAGCGAAGTTGTCTTTGCTGGCGGTTTAATGGGCAAAGTAACTAAACTTGAAGGTGACTATGCGGTTGTTGAACTTAACCGTGGTGTAGAAGTAAAAATTCAGCGTGCCAGCGTAATTTCTGTATTACCAGAAGGCACTCTAAATAACCTTTAATCATAAAACAGTCGTGCTTTAGCACGGCTTTTTCATTTAAGAAGAAAGCGAATGCGTTACCCTGCATGGAAATATTTACTGATTCTGGTTGTTCTGGTAGTCAGTACATTATACGCACTGCCTAGTCTATATCCGGATGAGCCCGCCGTTCAAATTTCCGGTGCCAAAGCTGGTACCCAAATTGATCAAAGTGTGGTGCAAAAAGCAGAGCAAATTTTAAAAACAGCAAATATTGCAAGCCACGATAATACTTTTACAAATAATGCTGCTCTCTTGCGTGTCAGCTCTTCTGAAGCGCAATTGAAAGCAAAAGAAGTATTACGCCGTGACTTAGGTGATCAATATGTTGTAGCCCTAAACCTTGCACCAACAACTCCAGAATGGTTGCAAAAAATTGGGGCGAAACCAATGAAACTTGGTTTGGACTTACGTGGTGGTGTCCACTTCTTGCTTGAAGTAGATATGGACAAAGCCATTTCCCAACGTATGGAAACCTCTGCCACTGATTTGCGTCGTCAGTTCCGTGAAAACAAAATTAAATTTAACAATCTTGCGTTAAATAATAATGTGATCACTGTTCAGTTTGCTGACAATGCGGATCGTGATGCAGCAATGGATTTTTTACGCCGTAATGGTAATGAGTATACCCAACAGGCATTAGCGAGCACGACAGGTTCAATCCTAAAGCTCACTTATACTGATGTACGTCGTCAAGAAATTCAGGCTTATGCAGTTAATCAGAACTTAACAACACTACGTAACCGTATTAACGAACTTGGTGTTGCAGAAGCTTTAGTACAAAGTCAGGGTAGCAACCGTATTGTCGTTGAATTACCGGGTGTTCAAGATACAGCAGAAGCTAAACGTGTTTTAGGCCGTACTGCTAACCTCGAATTCCGTTTGGTATCTGACTTAAATGATCAATATATTGATCCATATACGGGTAAATATAATGGTCAACCGTTACCTCCGGGTACGGAAGTTTTTGCTTATCAGTCTTTAGATAGTGGTCGCCAACTGTTATTGCAACGTAACCGTATCTTGACTGGTGAACGCGTTCAAAATGCAAGTTCTGGCTTTAGCCAAGACTCTGGTGGTGCCGAAGTAAATATTACGCTCGACAGTGCTGGCGGTAAGCTGATGTCAGATGCAACCCGTAATGCAGTTGGAAAACGCATGGCGGTATTGTTCATCGAAAATAAACAAAAGATTAGCTACGTTACAGATCCAAAAACTGGTGCTCAAACAGAAGTTCGTACACCATATACCGAGTCTGTCGTGATTAATGCCGCAACCGTTCAAGCCGTTTTAGGTTCAACTTTCCGTATTACTGGTTTAAGTTCACCTCAAGAAGCATCTGAACTTGCGTTAATGCTTCGTGCCGGTGCTTTAGCTGCGCCAATGTACTTCGTTGAAGAGCGTGTTGTTGGTCCAAGCCTTGGTCAAGAAAACATTGATAAAGGTGTACTATCAACGCAAATCGGTTTCTTACTTGTTGCAATCTGGATGGTCGTGTTCTTCCGTCTATTTGGTTTAATCGCGAACTTTGCACTTGTATTTAACTTGGCAATGATTTTAACCATTATGTCTTGGATAGGTGCTTCCCTCACCTTACCGGGTATTGCGGGTATCGTCATTACCATTGGTATGGCCGTCGACGCCAACGTACTGATATGTGAACGTATTCGAGAAGAAATGCTCTGGGGGGCCTCACCTAAACAGGCCATTGTGGCGGGTTATGATCGAGCCTATAACACCATTTTCGACTCGAACTTAACAACGTTCCTTGTTGCATTCATTCTGTTTGCAATCGGTACTGGCCCGATTAAAGGTTTCGCTGTGACATTAATGATCGGTATTATTTGCTCAATGTTTACTGCAATTACAGTAACGCGTGCGATTGTACAAATCATTTATGGTAAACGCCGTAACTTGAAAAAGTTGAGCATTTAAGGAGATCTATGATGACTAAAGTGACTCAACAGCCTTCAAAACAATATGGTCGTCCGGATGATGCAAAAATCATCCCGTTCATGAAGATTGCTAAACCTGCAGCAATCTTCTCGATCCTTATTACTTTAGCGAGCATTTTCTTTATTGCGACCAAAGGTCTTAACTTAGGTTTGGATTTTACAGGTGGTGTTTCAGCTGAGCTTAACTATGCTCAGCCAGCAAATCAGGCAGAAGTTATTCAGGCTCTCGACAAAGCTGGTTTTAAAGATGCTGTAGTACAAACTTTGGGTAGTAATAAAGACTTACTTGTTCGCATGCCAGTACAAGATATTAAGGTTGAAGATCTTAATAATGCGATTACCAAAGCTGTGCAATTGCCAAACAACGCAGCAGAAGTTCATAAAGTGGACTCTGTAGGTGGTCAGGTAGGTAACGAGCTTTATGTTCGTTCGGCTGGTGCTGTTGCACTTGCGCTGATTTTAATGTTGATCTATGTCACCATTCGCTTTGAGTTCAAACTCGCAATGGGTGCCGTGATGTCTTTATTTCATGACATCATCATCATTATTGGTGCATTTGCTTTATTCCAATGGCCATTTGACCTAACAGTTTTAGCTGCGGTACTGGCGGTGATTGGTTTCTCGCTTAACGATAACATCGTTGTTTCAGACCGTATCCGTGAAAATTTCCGTAAAATTCGCGGTGCAACTCCACGTGAAATCGTTGATATTGCGTTAACTGAGACTTTACGCCGTACCATCCATACCTCAATGACCTTATTGCTCGTAGTACTTGCAATGATGTTCTTAGGTGGTGATGGCTTACACTGGTTCTCTGTTGCAATGTTTGTCGGTGTCTTTGTCGGTACTTACTCTTCGATTTATATCGGTACAGCATTTGCCTTATGGCGAGGTCTTAACCGTCAAGACTTCATTGTTCAGGTCAAACCTGAATTTGAAGATGAAATCCCTTGATTGTCTAAATAAGACTATAAAAAAACCGCGATTTATTCGCGGTTTTTTTATTTGGTTCAAAAATTATTTACGGCGTAATGCATCCGAAATAGCTTCAACCAATTGTTGAGAAATTTCTTGCTTAGATGCTTTCTCTAACTCACGTTTTTTCATATGGTAACTTTCAGCAAAAAATACTGTCATCGCATTTTCATCAGAAGCAAAGCCAATATCGGCGCGAGAAACATCGTTACATGCAATCATATCTAGCTTTTTAGCAACGAGTTTCCCTGCTGCATATTCTTCAACATTCTGCGTTTCGGCAGCAAAGCCCACCATAAATGGACGTTTTTCCTGAGCTGCAATGGTTGCCACAATATCCGGATTTTTTACAAGGGAAACATTCAGCTCATCCCCTGCTTTCTTAATTTTATGCTCTGCCACTTCAGCGACGCGATAATCAGCTACAGCCGCCGTCGCAATAAAGATGTCACAGCCAGTCTCAAGCGACTCCATACTGACATCTAACATTTGTCGAGCCGAAGCAACATTTACACGTTGAACACCGTTTGGAGTATCTAAACTTACGGGACCAGCAATTAACGTAACTTTTGCGCCTGCTGCATAACATGCCGCAGCTAAAGCAAAGCCCATTTTTCCAGTACTATGGTTTGAGATATAACGGACAGGGTCAATCGCCTCACGGGTTGGTCCGGCAGTAATTACAACTCGCTTACCTGCCAACAACCCAAATTTTTCAGCAATTGCACGTTGGGCTTGATGGAAATAACCCGCCACTTGCCTTGCAATTTCTTCCGGTTCCGGCATACGGCCTAAGCCTACATCACCACACGCCTGCTCCCCTGCATCTGGCATAATCACATGCACGCCATCTTCAACCAGAGTTTGTAAATTACGCTGAGTTGCTTTTGCAGCCCACATTTGCTGGTTCATCGCAGGAGCGACCCACACAGGCGCTTTAGTTGCTAAAAATAAAGTACTGAGTAAGTCATCTGCCAAACCATTAGCAAACTTAGCTAATGTGTCACAGCTTGCTGGAGCAACCAGTAATAAATCAGCCCAACGAGCCAATTCAATATGGCCCATTCCAGCTTCAGCCTCAGGGTCTAAAAGCTCGGTATGTACAGGATTTCCTGAAAGAGCCTGAAAGGTTAGAGGTGTAATAAATGCTTGAGCCCCGTGTGTCATCACAACCCGAACGTCAAAACCATAATCTTTAAGACGACGGACCAAAATGGCACTCTTATAGGCAGCAATCCCACCTGTAACAGCTAAAACAATGTTTTTATGAGGAATAACACTTAAATCAAAGCTCACGAACAGGATACCTTTCTGTTGCAGTGGCGCTCACAATAGCATTAAATACGCGCAGACCCAAGATTGATTGGGCAAACAAAATAAATTTTTAAGCAGAATATTGCTGGGGAATATGAATACTTCTATTAAAAATTGGCCAGAACAAGAACGGCCAAGAGAACGGTTATTACAACAAGGCCCTCAAAGCCTTTCTGACTCTGAACTACTCGCGATCTTTCTTCGCTCAGGTTCACGTCAACATTCAGCAGTAGAGCTCGCACGTTTACTGATTCAACAGTTTGGTAGTCTAAACGCTGTTTTCGATGCATCTTACAATGAATTAGCTCAATTTAATGGTATTGGAGCTACCAAGTATTCCCAATTACTGGCCGTAAAAGAGCTTGGACGGCGTTACCTCGACTATCATTTTAGTCAGACTGAGCTAAGCCTTCATTCTTCTCATTTAGTTCTAGATTATTTGCGTTATGAATTAAAAGGTGAAAAACAAGAAGTCTTTGCGGTACTTTGCTTAGATGCCGAGTTGAGAAAACTACATTTTAAAAAGTTATTTTTTGGTTCAGTTCAACACTGCGCTGTTTCAGTGAATCAAACCTTACGTTATGCCTTACAACAGCACGCTTGCCAATTAGTAATAGCACATAACCACCCATTTGGTTCCCCACAGCCCTCTCCTGAAGATATTAAACTCACACAGCAACTTGAACAGGCCTGTCAGCTTGTTGAAATTCGCTTACTGGACCATTTTATTATCTCGCCAGAAGGTAGCTTTTCATTTGCTGAACAACAACTGCTCAACCCTACTTCAATAGCCGTTCAATGATATTGACAAAGCTTCACTAAGCTTAGAATATCAAAACAAAAATAGCGACGTTTAAAATAAAATGATTGTTCGTGAACAGCCCAGTATTTTTAAAGTTTTATTCTCTTGGCGAGGGACGATATTACCTAAAATTTTGCCCTCTTTAGGGGTAGTAATGCTGATTTCGGCAATCATTGGTGGGGTTGAATATATTAACCTCTATCGTTTTCCAGAAATTCCTTTAGTTGGCTTTACTTTAATTGGTGTCGTACTTTCTATTTTTTTAGGTTTTAAGAATACTGCATGTTATGACCGCTGGTGGGAAGCCCGAAAATTATGGGGGGTCCTGATTGCGACTTCGCGACATTTCGACCGTGACTGCCGGATTTTAACTCAAGCCCGCCGTGAACGTGTCATTCAGCACGTTATTGTATTTGCCAATGTATTACGTGACCGTTTACGCCGTCAAACAGCCAACCCCACCGAGCTAATACAAACCAGCGGCATGAGCCAACAAGCACTTACCCAACTTTACCAACAAAATAATGCGCCGCAATATACACTTAGCCTTATTCAATGGGAATTATTACAAGCGCTTAAAGAAGGGGAAATTTCAGATATTATTTATGCTCAAATGAATAAGAATGTTGCAGATCTAAGTGTCGTACAAACTGGTTGTGACCGTATTGCAAATACTCCTATTCCTTTTGCTTATTCAGTTTTACTTAACCGTACCGTTTATTTTTTCTGTTTTATGTTGCCATTTAGCTTAGGATCTTTACTTGGTTTAGCAACGCCTTTACTGGTTGGAATTCTGGCTTATACATTTTTAGGGCTTGATGCTTTAAGTACCGAAATTGAGGAACCATTTGGTACGCAAAGTAATGATTTACCTTTAGATGCAATGGTACGTAGTATCGAAATTGAGCTTTTGGGGACACTTGGTAAGCCCACACCTCCTCCAATTCAAGCTCAAGATAACAACTTGCTCTAAAATGCAATTAGATAAAACGCTCCCAAATGCCTTGCTGGTTACTCGCTGGTTTAGGGGTGTTTCCTAATTTAATCCACGGCATATTTTCACCATGAAAATCGCTACCAATTGAAATAGCCAAATGATGCCGGTCAATCATACGATCAATCATTTGGCGAGTAGATAAAGGATCTACTGGAGGCGGCAACTCCACCGCATCTCCACCACAACTTGCAAATAACTCAATCAAATACCGGGTATTTGTAGCCGATAAATCATAACGGGTTGGATGAGCTAAAACTGCAAATCCTTTACTGTTATGAATAACCTCAATGGTTTCTTTTAAACCCAATCCTTCAAACTTTACAAAAGCACGCTTCCCTTCTTTTAAAAAACGATCAAAAGCTTGTTGAGGACGACTTACTACATTCTTTTCAACTAAGGTTTTAGCAATATGGGTTCTGGTAATCCGGTCTGGTTGATTTTCAACTTTATCGAGCACATCTTGATAAATATCAAAGCCAATACACTTTTTTAATAGTTCACAAATAACTTCAGCCCTTTGTGCTCTAATTCTTTTTTGTTGTTCTAATGCTTCTAAAATTGGAGCTTCATCTTGCATATTTAAAGCCACAATATGTACGCCATAGCTTTTTTTCGTGCTTGGTCGTGACCACTGGCTTGAAATCTCTACACCAGAAATAATTTGCAAATCATGGGGTTGTGCAGCCTTTCTTGCACGCTGTAATCCATCCATCGTATCGTGATCGGTTAGCGCTAAAGTATGCAACTTCACATCGACAGCAGCTTGCACTAGCAATTCCGGAGACAAAGTTCCATCAGAAATATTGCTATGTGTATGTAAATCTATGCCTTGCATCTTTTATACTATGCCATTCACCAAACCTGATCAGATACTCTAACATGAAAGCACTACTGGACTTTGTTCCATTAATTATTTTCTTTTATTTATATAAGACAGTTGATCCAGCCGATACACAGCATCCTTTACTCAAACTGATCGGGTCTGCTGGCGGTGTTGATAATAATAATATTCTTGTCGCTACTACCGGTTTAATTATTTCAATGCTGGTAGTGTATGGTGCGTTGTTCATCATGCAAAAGTTCCGTCTAGATAAACAGCAATGGATTGTGCTGTTCATGACAGTCATTTTTGGTGGTATTACCCTTATGTTGAGCGATGATTTTTACATCCGCTTAAAAGCCGCTATTTTGAATCTAGTTTTTGCAGGTGCTTTCTTAGTTTCACCTTGGTTTGGTAAAGACCGTAAGCCTCTTATTCAACGTTTATTTGATCCGATTTTAGCCTTAAGCGAAAAAGGTTGGAAAAATTTAAACTTTGCTTGGGCAGCTATGTTTGTCGTGATGTCTGGTTTACATGTTTTCTTTGCGTTTTTATTCCACGGCGGAAAATATTGGGGCGAATTTACTGCATTTGGTGACATGATTGTCATGTTTTCATTTATCATTATTCAGTTCATTATTTTACGTAAACATTTTAAGTCACCAGATGCTTAATGTGGTTTCGGATTGATTATAGAGATACGATGACATGCCTTTTTTTGTTCTAAGCTGTACCGATAACGAAGGAACTCTAGAGAAACGTTTAGCAGTACGTCCTCAACATATCGAACGTTTGCAAAAACTTGATGATGAAGGTCGTCTAGTTGCTGCTGGAGCGATGCCAAAAGACCCTAATGACCCGCAAGCTGGTTTCTATGGCAGCACCATAATTGTAGAGTTTGATACACGTGAAGCCTTAGATGAATGGTTAAAAGAAGAACCATTTTTGAAAGAAGGCATCTATAGTCATGTTGATGTCAAACCATTTAATAAAGCATTTCCAAAAGGGTAAACGCATGCAGCTTGCAACCAAAAGCTTTCTTGGCTTGTGTTTGATATGTTCAACTGCTGGAGCAGTTGAACCTGCTGCGACACCAGCAACGCCTCCAACTGCAGCGTCGACACAAAATGCTAAACCAGCACCTACTTCTGCAACTGTAGCTAAACCCGCGACTACAACAGCACCAACCACAACACAACCGCTTACAGCAGAACAAATCGCAAAGAACAAGCAACAGCAAGATGCAAAAATTAAGGCTTTAGTTCAAGATCAAGCATCTCGTCTAAAACAGCTAGAACATGCAAACCTTGAAGCGCTAGCACAAAACCAAGAATTGCAGCTAAAGAACGATAACTTGTCTGTTCAGGTACAAGTTTTACAAAGTGAACGTAGTGCTCAAATGTTCTTATATGGCGCAGTAACTCTTGCAGGTGGCGTACTGCTTGGCTTCTTTATTGCAAGTTATGTTTACACCAAACGTCGACGTCAGTGGTAATCCTGAGCGACTTATTAAACCGAATGAACAAATCAAACCGTATACAAACTGCTGAGCTGGATTGGGAATCTATTGATGGTATTGAAGTTCCCATTTCCAAACAATTTGGTGATGTCTATTTTTCTAAAGATAATGGTCTGCTTGAAACACGGCATGTATTTTTAAATGGCAATGACCTATCAGAACGATTAGCCAATTTACAAGATTTTGAATATTTCAGTGTAGGAGAAACCGGGTTCGGCACTGGTTTAAATATTCTTGCGCTCTGGCAACTATGGCAACAAGTTCGTCCAAATAACCACAGTCATTTACATGCAATTAGCGTCGAAAAGTTTCCTTTAAGCAAAGCTGATCTCATTCGTGCTTTAAATGTATGGGATGAACTTAAACCGCTTTCCAAACAACTTATTGAGCAATATCCCTTACCTCTTGCAGGCTGCCATCGTTTAAGTTTTCCAGAAGAGCGCTTCAGCATCGACCTATGGTTAGGAGATGCACAAGATATTTTTCCAAGTATGGTAAAAACGAAGGCAGTGAATGCTTGGTTTCTGGATGGTTTTGCGCCTTCTTGTAATCCGGACATGTGGGAACAAAATGTTTTAAATAATATTGTTCGGCTTTCCAACTATGGCACTACCTTTGCCTCATTTAGTGTAGCTGGTGTCCTCAAACGTGGACTAAAGGCTCACGGAATCGATATTTCTCGTCCTCGCGGTTTTGGACATAAAAGGGAAATGCTTAAAGCCGTTTGGAAAGCACCTTTAAGTGAAGAAATTTTATTAGAACCAGTTAGCGATACTTTCCAATTTACTCAGCAGCGTATCGCCGTAATTGGCGCTGGGATTGCAGGTTTAAGCACAGCTTGGGCATTTGCTCAACGTGGGCATCAGGTCACTCTATTTGAGCGTACAGCGCCGTTATCAGGTGCTTCTGGCAATCCATTGGCATTGCTTAATCCGAAACTATGCCCAATTGAACAAAGCCATGAGCATCTCATGACTTTAAGCTGGCAACATGCATTAAATTTCTATAAAAATTTTCAAGCCTTTCGCCCGATTCAAATACAGCAAATGGCTTTAAAAAATGCACAAGATCTTCTCGATCTTACTAATCAATATTCTGCTGATATTGTCACGCAGCAAACAAGCTCACTTGAATCAGACTATCCACATATTTTGTTGACCGAAGCTGGAGCAGTTTCTCCGCACCAATTACGTGATGAAATTTTGCAACATTCAGGTATTGAACTGAAAATTGCCAATATCACGACATTTGTTTCTTTTGAAAATAAAGTTCAATTAAAAAGTGGTAATGAAACTACTTTAGAGGCTGATCATGTCGTGGTGTGCTGCGCCAGAGAAAGTGCTGCTTTATTTGAAAATTATCCGCTATTAAAACCTATACGTGGACAGGTAAGCTGGGTTGATAATTCTTTTACAACCTTACCTTTAAACGAAGCCTATAGCTATGGCGGTTATTGTATGCAACTGAATACGTCTGAACTTATTCTAGGGGCTTCTTTCTACCCAAACCGAGACGATCAAGAAGTACTGCTTGATGACCATGTGCATAACTTTGAATTAATCCACAGCGTTTTCCCTCATTATGCAAAACAATTACCACCAGTCGAACAATGGCAAGGACGAGCATCAGTTCGCGCTCAAAGTCCAGATTATTTTCCACTTGTGGGAAAAATGCAGAATGAAAGCCGTATTTCTACTTTTGCAGGTTTAGGCTCAAAGGGCTTTTTATTTGCGCCGCTTTGTAGTGAAGTTTTAGTGGCCCAAATTTTAGGTGAAGCTTGTCCTGTTCCCAAAAGCCTATTACAGAAATTAGATGCCCAACGTTTTCAAAAGAAAGTTAAACCTAAGAAACCTTATTTTAAATCTCAATAGTGCACTTGAGAAAATTTGGTCCCAATAAAAAAGCACCCGAAGGTGCTTTTTTTATGCGCCCTGCTCTAGAGGTAAACCTGCGTCACGAGCTGCACGCGTCCCTCCCATCAGCACGACATATTCACGCGAGGCATCTAAGCCTTCTAGTTTCTCAGCTGCACGAGGAGCTTTGCTACCACCACCACATAAAATATAAATCGGCTGATCCGCAGCGACCTGGTTCAAAATATCAGCATTTAAATCATTAATTGGGCGGCTTACCGCACCTTTAACATGCCCTTCTGCATAAGCACTTGAATCACGGACATCCCAGATAACAGCATTTTCTGGGAACTCAAATGTTGTAATTTCTTGTTTACGGATCATTGTGCACTCCTTTGATGTAAACAACACTTGGCAAATGAAGAAAACCCTCTTAGCATCTCAAATATTCTTTCACTTTGTAAAGGTCTAAACTATGCCTTCTTTCGATATTGTTTCTGAATTAGAGTTATTTGAAGTTAATCACGCTGTACAAAACACCCAAAAAGAGATTGCAACACGTTTTGACTTCCGTGGTCATGATGTTTCTATCGAATTAAATGAAAAAAATAAAGAGATAAAAATCAGTACAGAAAGTGATTTCCAGTGTGAACAAGTTTATAACATGTTAGAAAATCACTTTTATAAACGTAAAATTGATGTGCAAGCGCTTGACCCACAGAAAGCAACAGCATCAGGCAAAAATTTTGTACAAGTGATTAAACTAAAAGATGGCCTTGACTCTGATACAGCAAAAAAAATTAATAAAGCCATTAAAGAAAGTGGCATCAAAGTGCAATCATCTATTCAAGGCGACAAAATCCGTGTAACTGATAAAAAGCGTGACACTTTACAACAAGTGATGGCTTTTTTACGTGAACAACAATTTGGTCTGCCATTACAATTTAATAACTTTAAAGATTAATGTCTTAGCATGACATTCCCAATTAAGGTAATCCCATGTCTCAATCCAATCGTCTATTAAAACTGGTAAAAGCAACTTCAAAATTCCCTAAAGGTATTCGGAGTACGCTTTGGAGTAAGGCATTTGGCCGCATTGTGCCAATGGTGGGTACAGCAAATATTCGCTATCTGGAAGTAGATGTAAACCATGTGATGGTTCGCTTAGAGAATCAAAAAAATATGCAGAACCATATTAAAGGAGTCCATGCTGCGGCTATGGCACTTTTAGCAGAAACTGCAACAGGTTTTCTAACGGGTTTACATATTCCAGATAACCGTATTTTATTAATCAAATCATTACATGTTGATTATTTAAAAGTGGTTGAAGGTGGTTTAACAGCAACAGCGACTCTCTCTACCGAACAGCAAAAATATATTGCTGATCATGAGAAAGGTGAACTTGTTATTCCAGTTACGGTCATTGATGATGCAGGTAATGAACCGATTCAATGCCAAATGTTATGGGCATGGTTACCTAAACGTAAGAAATAAAGATATAAAAAAGCCCAAATTCAAATTTGGGCTTTTTTATTACGATTCTTGAGAGGCAAGAAATTTCTGTTTCGCTTCCTCAGGAATCTGACGTTTGTTGCCTTTTACATCTACTGCAACAAAGGTAAAGACCCCTTCAGTAATACGAATTGGGGCACGAGAGTCATCATGGCTATCCCAAACCTCAATTTGCATCTGAATAGAGGTATTACCCACTTTTAGGATTTTGGTATAGCAGCTAATGACAAAGCCTACTTTTACCGGAACCAAAAAGGTCATCTGATTAATGGAAATCGTAGCACAGCGACCACGACTAAAACGCTCCGCGTGAATTGCTCCAGCCAAGTCCATTTGTGACACGATCCACCCACCAAACACATCACCACTCCAGTTTGTATCTGCTGGCATGGCAATCGTTTGTAAGGATAAAATTCCTTCTGGTTTGGTATAAGCTTCTGACACCTTAGCTCCCGAAATTCGTTTGAAGTTGTTGATCTAGCCACTGTTGCAATTCAGGCGCGCGTAATGCGCCGCTCATTCGAGCAACTTCTGTGGTTTTATTCATTAATACAAGGGTAGGAATACTTCTCACATTAAATGCTTGGCTTAAGCGAGGAGACTCTTCGGTATTAATCTTGGCAAAAATGACACGTGGATTTTGTTTTGCAACTTGTGCAAAATGTGGCGCCATCATTTTACAAGGTCCGCACCATTCTGCCCATAAATCTATTAAAATAGGCAGATCACTATTTGTGATGTAGTTGCTAAAGTTTTGTTCATTTAACTCAATTGGCTCAAACGGGAGTAATGGCTGATGACATTGTCCACAACTCGGTTGAGCGGTAAGTTTTTCCTCTGGTACTCTATTTTTTGCACCGCACGATGCACATACAATAATCATTTACATCACTCCTATATGCTGATGTAAAAATTCTAATTGGGTCGTCACTGCTTTTTCAAACCATGAACCGTGATAGATATCGAAATGTTTCATATCCCATTCATGATAACTCACAAAAGGAGCAATATTAGTCGCAGCTTCACGACTAGACTCAATTGGAATCAAAGAATCATGCTGAGCCGCAATAAATAAAACTGGAATATTAATTTGACGTACAAGTTGAATTGGGCGATAACGCATCAAATTAAAAAACACCCGTGCCGGAACTTCCCCACTCCAGTAATAATCCGGATTCACAATCGATAAATAACCATAATAGCTATCTGCTGTTGGCATAAAGCACAATTTATATTGATCTACAACAGGCAACCTTTTAGGGTTAAGGCCCATTTTTGAACCCATATAATCTTGGCTCGACAACTTTAAAGCTTGGGGATAACGCTGTAGTGGATATAATTTTGCTGTTTCCGCACCATCAACATATGGAATTTGTACCATAATGGCCTGAATATTCTTTAATTCAGAAGCTAGGCTTAAAGCATATCCCCCACTTAAGGATGTTCCCCACAATACAATTCTTCGGTTATCTATAAATTTACACGTAGAAGCATATTGGATCATGGTCTTCCAATCTTCTAGTTGAGAGTTGATAGAAATCATCTCTCGGGGCTTACCTGTACTTCCACCCCAATATCGGTAATCAAATAAAATAACCGCATAGCCAGCTTGAGCAAAACGCTGGGCATATTGGATGAGTTTGAATTGACGCAATCCGGCAAAACCATGTGCCATGATAATTACCGCAGATTTATTATTTGTTTTTGGAATATAAAAGTCAGCTGCGATCATTTCCTGATCACATGGAACATATAAAGGCTCAACCGTATAAGCGTGCATATGTGCTCCGTGGCATTATGGTCGAAGTAATGAATTTACAAAAAACATCCTGATCGCCTTTTAAAAATCTAGAGCTGTTCTTTTACATAAATTTTATCTATGTAGGAACAACGTTTTAGTGTCTTGTATCTCAGGTTAAGCTTAATGCTATGATACAGCATAAGAGGTTTTATTAAATTTTGGAGTGACGAAATGTCAGAGAATGTTGGTTTCGCAGGTCAAATTGGCCCAGAACATGTGGGTCAAGTTGTAGAAAAAGGCTTTAAATCTATTATTAATAACCGTCCTGACATGGAAGGTGGTCCAGAACAACCAACCAGTGCTCAAATTGAAGAAGCAGCACGCCAAGCTGGTCTAGATTATGTTTATCAGCCTGTTGTAGCTGGCCAAATTACTGAACTTGATGTTCGTACTTTTGCAAATCACTATAATGAACTTCCAAAACCGGTTCTCATGTTCTGCCGTACTGGAAACCGTTCAAACAATCTTTATCAATTAGCCAAACAAATGGATTTGTTAGACGATTAAATAAATTCATAAGCTCTATTTTTATTTAAAGATAGAGCTTTTATTTAATAAAAAAATATATACAACTGCATCAATTCAACAGATATACAAACAGTCTTCAGCTAAAGTTGTTAAATCACTTTTTATTTACTTAGTTATTTTATGAATAAATTGATTTTGTTATTAGTAAGCTGCCTTATTCTCAGCGCGTGTTCATCTATGCAAGTACGCCCTACTGTCGGGGTAAGTATGGGAACAAGCATTTAATTAAATTTTCTTGATGTAAATATCCTGAGCAAGCTCATGAAATATATGTTATTTTGTAAAACTAAAAATTATTTTAAATAACTTATCATTTTTATGGGGATAATGATGAAACTTACTCAAGGGGTATGTGGACTTACTTTAGCTGTTTTTTTATCAGCTTGTGGTGGGGGTGGTGGTGATGGCTACTATAATCAAAACTCAGACTCGGGTTCAACGACAACACCAACTACACCTTCAACCGATCAAGAACTTGCTAATTCTGTTTTAAATAGTGTAAAGCAAGAAGGAAAATATTTATTTGGTGCATATGATCTTAATAATGAAAGCTTATCAAAAGGTTATATCGATCATGCATTAGATACTTTTGCACAAGGCCCGCTCAAGTTAACTTTAGATATTAGAAAAGTGGACCTTACTAAATATACTGATCATTATCGTGAAAAATGTTTTATTAATAGTACTACAGATTATCGCGCTTGCTACATATTTAAAGGTGAAGAAATTAAATCCTTACTTACAGGTTATAATGATTGGGATTTTGATATTACAGCAGATGATTTAAAGAATATTAAGCTTGCTTCTGATAATATTTCTCCAAATTTACAGGAATATCAATCTAATACCAGAATTTATATTTTTGAAAATGAAAATAAGGATAAAAACTTCCAGGATGTGACTATTACTGGAGCCTTTGCATATCCATTCCAACAGTCATGGGGACTTCAACAAACTAAACAAAAAAGATTTGTCTTAATTAACTCAACCACAAGCGATTATAAAATTACTACAACTACCATGGTCCAAGATCCACAGACAGGCCAGCCAACTGAAAAAGAAGTTACCACAGGCGCAATGAGCGTATATAAAGATAATACCTCAACTGATGGTGATCTCTATGTAATCCAAGGTGGTTCTGGTTTCAATGTACTTATCAATGATAATCCTAATGTTCCTTTCGCAGAACCAATATCATTTGTTGTAAACTCAACTCCTGGCAATACGAATAACGCAACATATAGAGTGAGATTAGGTAAGAATCAAGTATTAAGCTTACCAAATATTACTGGTATTGAAGGAAGTAGAGTTGAGAATGAGGCTCCAACGACAAATATACAGAAGTTTAATGGTAGTATTTATTTAGAAGGAAAAAATATTTTTACTTTTAAACAAGATTTGAATGGAAGTACTTTAGACTTTAAACATGTAATTAATGGCGTAAGTATTGAAGGTCAATCTACTAATCAAAATGGAGTTGTTTCAACTATCTTAAAATCACCATTCGCGCAAAAATTTACATTTTAAGTCAAAATAAGCAAAACAAACCCTCTGCTTAGGAGGGTTTTTCTATATATTCTATATGACTATCTCTAAAAAACAGCCCATTAAGAATGTTCGATCTTATTATCATTGGCGCGGGTACGGCTGGTATTAGCGCTTATAAAGAAGCAGTAAAATACACTAATAATCTTTTAATTATAAATGATGGCCCTTGGGATACCACTTGCGCACGTGTAGGGTGTATGCCAAGTAAAGTCTTAATCTCTACTGCAAACCGTATGCATGATATACAAAATGCTCAAGAGGTTGGGCTGAGTGCTTCAGCAGATATTAATACTGATCAGGTTATGGCGCATGTGAGAACCTTACGTGATCGTTTTACTAAGACCACAGTAAAAGATGTCGAACAATGGCCCACTGAACATAAAATTTCGGGTAAAGCTCATTTTATTGATGCAAAAACTATTGAAGTAAATGGTAAACGGTATCAGTCAAAAAGTTTTATTTTAGCAGTAGGCTCTACACCTAATTATGACCAAAGTTGGAAACAAGAATTAGGTGATTGTCTTATTACTACAGATCAAATATTTGAATTAAACACCCTACCCAAGTCTATCGCTATTATTGGAAGTGGAGTAATTGCCTTAGAGATTGCCCAAGCCATGCATCGTTTGGGTATAGAAACCACTATATTTGCTCGTAGTAAAAGAATCGGGATATTTACTAGTCCTAAGCTACAACAGCTCGCTCAAGAAGAACTGAGTAAAGAGTTAAATTTTTTATTTGAGACATTGCCTCATGAGGTTAAGTCTACTTCTGATGGCGTTATATTGAATTATAAAATTGATGAAAAAGAGGAATCTATCCAAACTGAGTATGTGTTATCTGCAACAGGTCGTTCTAGCTTACTTGACACGCTAAAGCTAGAAAATATTGATAAATCTTTTAAAGATATTAAATTACTACCTGTAAATGCAAAAACTAAACAATTAGATAACTATCCAATTTTTATTGCTGGTGATGCGTACACCTCTACGCCTTTACAACATGAAGCTGCCCATGAAGGCAAAAAAGTTGTTCATAACTGTTTAAATTATCCACAGCTTAATTCAGTTAAGACCCTCCCTCCCTTAGGAATTGTATTTAGTCATCCAGAAATGGCAATTGTGGGACAAAGTTATAAACAACTTAAAGATAATGGAGTAGATTTTGTTACAGGTGAAGCATCTTATGAAAGACAAGGTAGAGCTATCGTACTCGGGAAAAATAAGGGTGCTATTGAAGTTTATATAGAGCGAGAAAGTCAGAAATTGCTTGGTGCAGAGTTATTTACCGAAGCTACAGAACATATGGCTCATCTATTAAGCTGGATTATTGGAGAAGAGCTAACTTTAAATGATATTTTAGAGAAACCTTTCTATCACCCAACACTAGAAGAAGGCCTGCGTACTGCTCTTAAACATGCTCGCAGACAGTTGAAATAATTATTATTAAAAGAGAGCTCTCTTGCAAAGTTAGCTCTTTATACTTCAAGAAGCCTTCTTCTGTTGAGTGCTACATTTTTGCTTGATTGAGACTAAGTTTGTTCAGCTAGATAATACACAGTTTATTTTTATTACCTAGCCACTTTTACCCCTTTTCCATACATAAAAAAACACCCCCAACCAATGGTTGGGGGTGTTTAGAATAATGAGCTGGCGATGACTTACTCTCACATGGGTAATCCCACACTACCATCAGCGCTAAGAGGTTTCACTTCTGAGTTCGGGAAGGGATCAGGTGGTTCACTCTTGCT